>NZ_JAZFTO010000154.1:0-5132 GCF_036446775.1 Candidatus Desulfatibia sp. | reverse complement strand
AACGCTTGGGCTGGACAAATCCCTCATTACGCCGATAACGATGGCCGAAATGCCCTCCGCCGCCAAGAGGCCGAAAGACGTTTCGCTTTCAAACGCAAAACTTGTAAGGGATACGGGTTTCAATCCGACGCCGCTGGAAGAAGGTTTGAGGCTTTTAAAAGAGGCGTTTTAGAATAGCTGATGTATAAACCGAACCAGATACATATTTTCAGGATTATCCACATTGATAATCTTCATGTTTGTTTGCAGAGAAAAGGGCTATATGCCCCGAATCTGACACCAAAAGATGAATTAACCTATAGAAATATCCACAATACCGATATCCAGTTAGAGAGGAAAAGTAGAGACCTCCCCTGCGGGCCTAAGGGTGTTATACACGATTATGTTCCTTTTTACTTTGGTTATCGTTCGCCTATGCTTTTACAGCTTAAAACTGGTCGGGTGGAAAATTATAGTGAGGGGCAGGAACCAATAATCTATCTTGTTTCAACAGTTCAGGCGGTTATTGATGCGGAGGCCAATTTTATTTTTTCTGATGGTCACGGCATTGCTGCATATACTACATGGTATTATGCTATTGCCGATTTGGACAAAGTTGACTGGGATATAGTAAATCAGCGATATTGGGCTGACAGTATAGATGATGGTGACCGCCAACGACGTAAACAGGCAGAGTTTTTGGTTCATAAGTTTTGCAACTGGGAAATTATAAAGGAAATAGGTGTTATAAACGCACGGGTAAAGTCGAAAGTTGAAGAAATCATCGGTGGGTTTCCAGACGACTTAAATCGTACTGTACGAATACAACCAACATGGTATTATTAGATAAAGGGTAACCATGATTGAGATTGCGAAGGGTAATTTATTAGAGTTGGATGTTGAAGCTTTGGTCAACACGGTCAATTGTGATGGATTCATGGGGAAAGGGATAGCGCTTCAGTTTAAAAAAGCTTTCCCTGAAAACAACGACGCATACGCGCGTGCTTGCCGAGCCAAGGAAATGCAAGTAGGCAAAATGCATGTATTCGAAACAGGCCTAATAGTAAATCCTAGATTTATAATTAACTTTCCGACTAAGCGACATTGGCGAGGCCCGTCACGCTTAGATGACATCGATACGGGCTTAAATGCGCTTATTAAAGAAGTTAGCAAGCTGGATATTAAATCTATTGCAATCCCCCCGTTGGGTTGCGGTCTGGGTGGGCTTGACTGGAGAATTGTGCGGCCTAAGATCGAGAAAGCCTTCGCTAAATTGCCGGAAGTAAAGATAATGTTATTCGAGCCTGTTGGGACGCCAGACGCTAAAAATATGCCCGTACGAACAAAGCGTCCAAAGATGACTATTGCAAGAGCCCTATTGATAAAACTTATGCAACGATACGCTAAATTAGCATATCGATTAACTCTTTTAGAGATTCAGAAGCTAGCATATTTTCTCCAGGAATCTGGCGAGCCTTTACGATTGAAATATGAAGCAGGTCCTTATGGTCCATACGCTCATAACCTTAACAAAGTTCTTGAAGTGCTTGATGGACATTTTATGACAGGTTATGGAGATACACAAAAACCGGATGTCGAAATAGAACTTCTTCCTGGATCAGTGAGAGAAGCTGATGAATTCATTATTGCCCACAAAAATTCAATTAACCGGCTAAATAAGGTTGCAGATTTGATTGAAGGATTTCAAACACCTTATGGAATTGAACTGCTGTCATCAGTACATTGGTTGGTTCATCATGGAGATTCCCGTGCTCGTGATGTTACGGATGCTATTAGTCTAATTAAAAAGTGGACTGATCGTAAGAGACGGATGTTCCATCCTGACCATATTCAAATCGCATGGAAACAATTGAGCGATAAAATGTGGCTATCTGAAATGGGAAGCCGCTAAAAAATTAAAAGTAGTTTCACAACAAAAAAATTCCGGTAGTATAGTTACCATTTTCAAAAACTGGCGGGATTCTTACCTACCCCGCTCCCTTTCGGTTGGCGTCAAGCTCTTTCAGCTTTTCCTTCACCCCTTCACTGAAATGAGCCTTATCCCAATTTCGGGCTTTAAAAATTTGTTCGGGATCGCATATGACTTTCGTAAGGTCGGCTCCCGCAAGGTCGGCACCCGTAAGGTCGGCTCCCGTAAGGTCGGCTCCACTAAGGTCCACTCCCCTAAGGTTTGCCCCGCCAAGGGTGGCTTCCCTAAGCCTGACTCCCCTCAGGTAGGCTTCGATAAGGTTGGCTCCCGCAAGGTCGGCTCTCGTAAGATTGGCTTCCCTAAGGTCGGCTCTCCAAAGGTCGGCTTTCCTAAGGTTGGCGCTCGTAAGGTCGGCTTCCTTAAGGTCAGCTTTCCTAAGGTCGGCTCCGGGTCCTATTCTATATCCGCCTACTTTTCGTACCTTCTCTTCCGGAGCGTTATCTGTATCTTCTGCTTTTGCGCTCGTTACTTGTACTTCCGGTTTTTTTGTAGATATTGGGTTTTCCGCTTCAAGCGACTCGATTTTTCTATTTAAAGCCGCTATGAGGTCATCTTTTTCTTTTAACAGGCCTGAAGCGTATGTTTTCGATTTTTCCATTTGAATCCGAAGCTCATCCGATTCTTCCCTTGTAAGGAGGGTTTTCTTTTCTATCTCCTGTTTTATCTTCTTTAATTCTTCAGTCCTTCTTTTGGAGAACCAGTATGCCAGTTTGGATGGATACGGATAAATAAAAATAAGGATTACGGCTGAAATCAGGGGATAAACCGCTAACGGCATGAACCAATTATCGCTATATAGAGCCTCTATGTTTTTAATTCTGATTTCCACAAAAGCGTCGTCAAGGAGCAACAAAGCCATGGCTTTCCAATTAATCACCAGCCATGAAAGTATGAATGTGCCCGATAGGGGACTTACAACCCGGTCGTATAGAATCGCCTTGAACGATTTGCTGAGTTCTTCCAACATAGCTTTCAACAACAGCCTAACATAAAATTAATATAACCATGCTTCGGCATAATGAAAAATTCCCGTTAAACCCCTTTTCCGTTTGGCGGCTTGGTGATAGAATTTAGATGAATTAAACCAATTCGCCAGAGGAAATTTATTGCCATGAAACAGGTACTTGTAGTTGACGACGACGAGTCAATTCGCCTTCTCCTTATAAATTCCCTTAAGAAATTGGGGTATGACATCGAAGAGGCCCGAAGCGGCGCAAAAGCCATAAAACTGGCCGCCTCAAAAAAATACGACCTGATCCTTATGGACATTAGCATGCCTAATATGGACGGCTTCGATACGCTTAACGAGATAAGGACACGTGGCGCCTCCAGGGGAACCAATGTGATGATGGTAACGGCCGACAGTAAATTTCAAACCGTTGAAAAAGCCATCAAATGGGGCGCGTGCGATTACGTGGTGAAGCCTTTCGACAAGGGACTCTTCCTTCACAAGGTGGGCAGGTGGATAAACAAGGGGGTGGAAGAGCAGTGGAAAAAGCTGGAGCCAGATCAGGAGCAGGTTTTGCACCTTACGATGACAACGCTGGACAAGGCCTTTAACGCCGTTGCCGCGGGAAGGCCGCTTCCTTATAAAGACTTCCGAAATACGTGCGAAAAGATGCTGGAGGTGATGGATAAAGGAGATATCCAAAGCGTTCTGGGCGCCGTGAAAGACCACGACAGCTATACGTTCGTGCATTCCCTGAGGGTCGGAATTTACCTCTCGATGTTCGCGCAGGATTTCGGCTCTTTCACGAAGGAGGATATATTGACCGTCACTTCGGGCGGCGTGATTCACGACGTGGGCAAGGCGAAAACGCCAATCGGGGTATTAAACAAGCCCGGCAAATTTACCGAATACGAATGGGTGGAAATGAAAGAGCATGTAAACCACACTGTGGAAATCCTTAAACGCACACCGGGGATTCCGGAACCGATCATTGAAATCGGATGGAACCACCACGAAAAGCTGGACGGTAGCGGCTACCCGCGCGGGCTGAAGGGAACGGAAATCGGAACCCTTGCGCGCATGGCGGCGATAGTGGACATTTACGTGGCCCTGACAGATAAAAGGGTGTACAAACCAGCCTTCCCGCCGGAAAAGGCCTTGGAGATGATGGATAACCCCAAATTCCTGGATAGGGGACTGCTCAGAGAATTCGGAGACATAATCCGCGGTATGGGGGAAAAAGCTGATTTGGAGTAACCCGTCTCCTTAACGGGCTTTTGCCCAAACCATGAATGCCTGTCATCCTGCCTGCCTGCCATTAGGTGGTGTCGCGGATTGTCCGCGCTACCAGCCACTTCACTCCATGGTGAAGTGTTTGCTCAGTTTTAATCCCTGGCGAGAGTAGTTGGAGCCGATTTCATCGCCGTAGCCGACATCGGGCGGCGACGACATCCGTTCGTAGCGAAGTTTGAAAAAGGGCTGGCCGTCCTCGATCCTGAACGGAACGTCGTGCGGCCTTACCTCCAGCACCGCCTTCGTGCCGCGCTGGGGGCCGTCGCCGAATCCCGAATCGAAAAACCCGGCGTAATGCGTGCGAAGCTCTCCCGAACCGGCGTCGAATTCGACCATCTCCGCCGCGCACGATAGCGGTACGCGCACCTTCTCCTTCGACGCGAAGATGTAGAACTCCTCCGGCTCCAGTATCAAAAAGTTCTCGTGCGGCGAGATAATCGGCTCCCAGAAATCGCGCACGTGATAGCTTGAGTTGCGCGTAAGGTCAATTACGGTGCTGTTCTTTTTTGCCATGTAGCCTATTACGGCGTCCTTTTTCCTCGTGTTTATCTCGATGCTGACGAACAGGCCGTTCTTTATCATCGGGCGCGCTTTTTTGCGCGTTCCGTTGTAGAGGAGCGGTTTTTCGTCGTGCAGCATTGCGAGTGATTTGTCGTCTATCACCGTGTTCCCGCGCATTAGGCGAAGCTGGTTGAGGCATAATCCCGTCTTAACCTTTATGGTGAACGAGCGCGGAACCACCTCGAGGTAGAGTCCGCCCCTGTAGCCGCAGGCTATGTCTTCGAAGCGGTGGCTTCGGTCGCTGATGACCCTTGTGAAGATGTCCAGCCTGCCGGTGGATGATTTCGGATTCGTCCTGCCGTGAATGTTTTTCGGAAGGTTCAGGCGCTCCAAAAGCGGGATAAGGTAAACATTGCCGCG
>NZ_JAZFTO010000153.1:0-3425 GCF_036446775.1 Candidatus Desulfatibia sp. | reverse complement strand
CCTACAATTACACCTGAAAATGCATTTTGAGAATCGACGTTTTTAGCTATTGGGTACTTTGCTAGGCTATTCGTTTGGTAAGAAATTCGCTCTAGAAAGATTGTTTCTTCAGGAGATAACTTCACTTGACATTGGCGAACGTGCTCCAAAATATTATGGTCTGTTCTAAGCCCTTTTGGCTTACCTTCTATTGATTCGATATGACCATCATAGATGTGCCGTGCCTTTGTTGCATTTTCTATAGCGATGCCGAGGTGAAAAGCCCTTGCGTTGGTCAATGCCATTGTTTTTTGGGCTAATTCTAAGATTTCCCCCTTAGGGACACTGTCTGCACTTTCAGAGAACTTAGTTGATATATCAAAAGCATGGGGAAGTAAAATATGAGACACAAAGAATTGCCGCCGAGATTCTTGAACCCAGCGTGAGTAGTCTGTAAACAATTCGTCGTAACGCGTACTTTCCATATTCTTTTTGAGCCTAACGTCTGAATTAACCGGCGCGCGTCAGCGCGTCCGAGTTGAATGATTTGTTAGGCATCTATTGTTTTATTCTCTCTAGCACAGCCTTTGCCACAGGATCTGATGAAGCCGGATTTTGGCCTGTTATCAAGTTGCCATCAGTAATGGCATATGGATTCCAGTCGTCGGCCTTTGAATAGTTTGCTCCTTTCGCTTTTAACTCATCTTCCAGCAGAAACGGCACAACCTCTGAAAGTTGGACAGCTTCTTCTTCAGTATTGCTAAAACCAGTCACAGACTTCCCCTTTATTAAGGGAGAACCATCTGGGGCTTTGGTGTGACGGAATACCGCAGGTGCGTGACAAACTGCAGCAACCGGTTTCCCGGAAGCATACATTGTCTCAATCAAGGCTATAGAGTTACGATCTTCTGCCAAATCCCACAGTGGACCATGCCCACCAGCATAAAATACCGCATCGTAATCATCAGGTGAAATATCTGATAGTTTCAATGTATTTGCTAGCGCTGCTTGAGCATCATCGTCTCCCTTGAAGCGTTCAGTTGCTTCAGTTTGGAAGTCGGGCTCGTCACTTTTAGGGTCCAGAGGTGGTTGTCCCCCTTCAGGTGAGACAAGTGTGATATCAGCATTTGCGTCCTTGAATATGTAATAAGGAGTAGCAAACTCCTCGAGCCAAAATCCAGTTTTCTGTCCTGTGTTTCCAAGTTGATTATGTGATGTAAGTACAAGGAGTATTTTCATGTAGGTTTCCCTTTTTAATTTCGTATTGCCTAAGTTGACCACCTAACGTTTAAGCTAAGCGGCACAAAAAAGCGCAGCATTTTTGTGTCCGAGTGAACGTAGTGAACGACTTAAGCGCCTTGTTATGCATTACATATCGGCTCCGTTAAAATGACGAATGTGAATCCCTTGAATTTCGTCAAGATTAGCCATACGAAAATTTATTGCTATTCTTGGCGAAGAATCGCCCGGTAGGGTTTGATAATGAGTTATGCAACCACACCTATTGCAATGTACAAACTCGATGCATTTATCATTCCACAAATAACTAGAAGACCCACTTTCACCAATATCAACATCAACCTCAGTAGGCTGATAATACCCCCAGAGAGAATTATATCTTCGGCAGATAGAGCAGTTGCAGATAGTCAGTTCTTTAGGAGAATAATCCGCCTTAATTTTTATATTACTGCAGTGACATTCAATGTTCATTTTATTCACTTAATGCATAACGTTTGAGTTAAGCGGCGGGGCGCAGCCGCAGGCTGTGACACGTCCGCTTGAGCGATTTGTTAGACATTTCCTTAGCCAGATTCTGAGGTATAGGAGCTTAGCTATTTGTACTGTTTTCTAGATCATCAATTCGTTTTTCAAGTTGTAAAATGCGGTGTTTCTGTGACTTAAGATCCATATGAATGAAAATTCCTAGGAGCCCAACAATCATATACACAAATTGTGCCGGTAAAGTTGCAGACGGTTTGAAAAAGTAGATCAACGAAAGAGCGATTAAAACCAAAGACCAATAGCCAACCAAACCGATTGATAGTCGTTTCATTAAACGTTCCCTCCATTATTTGTAAACGAAGACCCGATCAAAAACCAGATTGAATTCATTTCATATGTCTAACGTTCAGTTAACCAGCAGACAAAAGTGGCAAGGGGTTTGCGATTCTTATGCAAACGCCATGTCGCTTTTGTCTGTCCGCGTTTAACGCTTTGTTAGCAGTGATGCTGATAGCTCCGTTAAACATTGACTGTACATTGATAGACCAACGTATTTGGAAGTCATGCTCTAATGTGCGCGAAAAGACATTCAGTTCACCGGCGTCTGAGCCGTTCTACCTTTACTTCGCCACCGACACCCAGGCGGCCGCGGACTTCAACATAATCTCCTGGAGTCGGCGATTTGTCTATGCGTGTGCCAGGACTGATGATTAAATCAAGCCCATCTAGTTGCCAGCGAGGGCCGAGAATCCCGTGCAGACGAACGGTTGCACCTACCGGGACAGCCGCAGGGTTACCTTCAAAATCCCGTGCACCTTGGGTTACCCAATCTTCAATCAGCCGGATTTCGCTGTCTGTTAAATAAGGGGGGCCGTCAAAGGGCATCCTGGGGCGCGCTTGGCCGCGGATTCGCCTGACAAGCTCACTAGCTCCAGCGTTGCCAGGCACTACACGCACACGGTCTGAAATAGAAAGTGTCGCCTTATAGGAAGTCAAACGATAGCCTTCCGGAGCGGGGCCCATCAAGCCCTTTTTTGTATGACATTTTGCGCAACGCTTGGCAAAGATTGGCGCAACGTGACGATAGGAGACCAATTCGCCTGGCAAAGGTAGCGGTGATATTGATTCTGGCGACAACTTCACCTGAGCAACATCACCTTTGGGCATACCGGAGACCACCCAACGCTCAAACATAGCGATTTGTGTATCAGGCAAATACGGTGGGCCAGTCATCGGCATGCGTGGTTGGCTAATTCCTTTGAGACGGCGAATCAATTCGCTCGTAGAGGGATCGCCCGCCTTTACTACTGGCCCTCTTTCGCTACCTTTTAATATCGAGTCGTATTTGTCGAGATGAAGCCCAAGAGGTGCCGCAACGCCGGAATGGCACATGATGCATCGCTTCGCAAATATAGGTGCGAGATCAGCATAGGTAACATTCTCCTCAGACTGAGACCTTGCTTCCTGAATTGATGCAATACACAGAAGAAAGAGTACCCATAAAACCCAAGGTGTTAAAAAAGTTCTTTGGGTACTGTTCTCTATTTTGGCATCCATTGCAAACTTTTCTGAACTCATTTCAGTACTTTTCTCGATTTGACTGCTAACAGTTTACTATACAGAATTATGGATGATATCACACTAGGCAGAAATGATTTATGAGTGTAGTATCCACGGCATGCTTTATCCCAATTTGGAACCGACTGCCCCCTTGCGAATAGCCG
>NZ_JAZFTO010000152.1:0-9863 GCF_036446775.1 Candidatus Desulfatibia sp. | reverse complement strand
TCAAGCACAAATTTGTAAAAAATTTGTTCATCTCTAATTGAATTAACCACCTTTTTCGCCCTTGGCGACGGGCAATTGACAACTAGCAACGGACATTACGCTTTTTTGATAAAGGCTTATAATCCATACTCTTTCTTTGTGCCTTTGTGCCTTAGTGGCTGAACTGTTACCACAAGGGTATGTCGATCGGGGGTTTATATTGGGGAATCAATTATTTGCCGGCACTCATAAATTACAAAATCATCGCCGTTAATTGTCTTGTCGGCCAGCATTTTGACTCTGACATAAGTGTCTGCAACAAATTTTTTGGCAATATCAAATTTGTGATCGGATTTTATGGAGTTCTGCAGCAGCAAAACCGCTATTAGGGTTTCAGTGGCCATGTCCACCAATCCCCTGGCATGATATTCTAAATACAGATGGTCGTTCTTGTCTTTGACGCTACTTACCGCCTGTTGTAATAATTTTTCACATTCTCTTATTTTCTCGACAAGGGGATTGAATGCTTCCGGGAAGCTTTGACTAATCTTTATTTCCAAAAATTTGAAAAAGAGCCCCGAAGTAATGCCTCCGGCGGCGGCGACGACTTGAAGTTGTGATGTACCCTCGTATATGCTGGTTATGCGGGCGTCTCGATATAGACGTTCAACCTCATAGTCCCGCATATATCCAGCCCCGCCAAAAATTTGAATGGCGTCATAGGTTATTTTATTACACATTTCAGAGGTATAATATTTGACCATGGGAGTGAGCAGACCGGCGAAACGATTTAATTCCTTAATTTTGGCGGCGCTTTCTTTGTCTTTTGTTCCGTAACGATTATAGACGTGATGAACATCAACAGCCAGCGAGGCTTCATACGTAAGGCTGCGGGCCGCTTCGATCTGGACACGCATATTGGTTAACATCTCTAAAACAGGAGGAAATTCGATAATGCTTTTGCCAAATTGTTTGCGCTGTTGGGCATATTGCAAGGACTGATTATAGGCTTCCTGGGCAATACCTATGCTTTGGGCACCAACGACCACCCGGGCCCCGTTCATCAGCGACATGACATAGCGCGTCAGTCCCCGTTTACGCTCCCCGACAAGGTATGCCCGGCAGTTTTTAAATTGAAGCTCACAAGTTGGAGAACCGCGGATGCCGAGTTTGTCCTCAAGGCGTCGAACCAGCAGATTCTCGTCTTTTTCATATAGAAAAAGGCTTAATCCGCGGGCCCCTTGTACATCCTGCTCGGAGCGAGCCAGCACCAGCAGAACATCGCCGCACCCGTTTGAAATGAAATGTTTGACGCCGTTTAAGAACCAGCATTCTTCTTTCTCGTCGTAAGTCGCCCGCAGACTGATGGCCTGCAGATCCGACCCGGCCTCCGGTTCCGTCAGCACCATGGCACCGGAGTACTCACCGGAGGCCATCTTGGGGAGGTATTTGTCTTTCAGTTCGGAACTTGCATACCGGTGAATCGTCTCGGAGATTTCTTGCAAACCGAATAGAGTCATAAAACTTGCATCAGCCCGCGATACGATCTCGACAGCCATCATGTAAACAGTTAACGGAAAGTTTAGCCCCCCATATTTGCGCGGCAGGGTAAAACCGAACAACTCGGCTTGTTTAAGACGCTTTATCATTTCCTGGGTGCCCTTAG
Source organism: Candidatus Desulfatibia sp. (assembly GCF_036446775.1). NCBI lineage: Bacteria > Pseudomonadati > Thermodesulfobacteriota > Desulfobacteria > Desulfobacterales > Candidatus Desulfatibia > Candidatus Desulfatibia sp. Next base: position 8,218 of record NZ_JAZFTO010000152.1, on the reverse strand, counting down.
CATAGCTCACCACATTGTTTTCGAGGCGGCACCCTTGGCGATCAGTATCAGTAGCGGCCGGTGCCAGAATCTCGGCTGACAGCTCACCGATCAGCGACAAAACCCGATGGCAGTTGTCCAGTGCATCTTCAAAATTATCCGGCGCAAACGGGTACGCTTTGTTGTCGGTATAGCCTTTTTCCCTAAGCTCTAAGATTGCTTTAAAGCGTTCGTCATTAAGATGAAACTTAATATCCTCGTTGTCAGTGAAGTAATTCGCCACTTCTAATCCTTTTCCTTATACGCTTTGATCATCCTGGGAATAACCTCATTAAGGTCCCCTGTTATTCCGTAATGGGCAATGGAAAATATGGGCGCATTGGCATCCGTGTTTATGGCTATTATTCTACTGGACTCCTGCATGCCTGCCCGGTGTTGGATGGCTCCCGATATCCCGCACGCTACATATAGATTCGGACGAACGGTAACCCCCGTCTGTCCTATCTGGCGCTCATGGTCGACAAACCCGGCATCCACAGCCGCTCGTGTGGCCCCCACTTCTCCTCCCAATACTCCGGCAAGTTCACGGACAATCTCAAAATTGTCTTTTGATCCCACCCCCATGCCGCCGGCGACAATAATTCTGGCAGACTTTAGATTAACCTTTTTTGCGGCTTTAACGCGTTCGACGATTTTGAAAATCAGGTCTTGTTCGGTCAGGGTCGGATTCAGTTCAACAACTGTCCCTTTTCTGGCAGAATCCGCAGCAGGCTGCCTGAAAACACCCTCTCGCACAGTTGCCATCTGCGGTCTTGTTTCAGGCGTAACAATCGTTGCGATCACATTGCCGCCAAACGCCGGACGAATCTGCAGCAGAAGTTCCTTCCAGATCCTCTTGCCGAATTTATACTCTCCAATCTGCAAGTCCGTGCAATCCGCCGTCAGACCTGTTCGCATGTGGGAAGCAATTCTGGGTGCCAGGTCTCTCCCGGTGTTGGTGGCACCGATCAGCACAATGCTGGGCCGATATTCATTGATAAGCTCTACTGCTATGCGAGTGTATGGTAAGGTCAGATAATGGGCCAACTGTGAATGATCGGCTACGCAAACCATGTCGGCACCGTAGGCTATCAGATCAGAGGCCGCCTCTGAAACTCCATGCCCGATAATAAAACAGCCCAGTTCACAGCGCAGTTGGTCGGCCAGTTCTCTGCCTTTCCAAAGCAGTTCCATACTCACATCTGCAATGGTTCCCGCATCGTTTTCTATAAATACCCAAACTCCGTTTTCCATAATTCAAATGATATGCTCGTCGATCAGTTCATTGATAAGCTTTTTAATGCCCCCAGCGGAAGTATCGAAACACTTGGGCTCACTAGCGGTTAATTTTACATTTTCTACATTCTTTATCCAGGTTGCGGATCCTGCAAAACCGCATATTTCAGCAGCACAGCCAACTTCTGCAAGACCCCAAACAGGTATTAAAAGCTTGCGGCCCGAGAGCATTTCTCGTTCTTCTTCGCTTTGCACACTGGAGCGCGCCTGGGCTTTTTTCCAGAACATCTGGCGTTTTATCGAAGGCGGCCGTGGATTTGCAGCGGTATTGGTTACGGTGACAAGCAGCGGAATCCTGCCGCGAATGCGTTCGAATCCACCCTCTATGGCCCGCCGGATGACAATATCATCTTGGTCCAAAGACTCGATGGCTTCAGCAAACGTTACCTGGGGTATATCGAGTTTTTCGGCAACTTGGGGGCCGACCTGGGCCGTATCACCATCGATCGCCTGCCTGCCGCAGAATATAAGGTTAAAGGAACCATTTTTTCTTATGGCGCTTTCCAATACATGCGATGTGGCCAGTGTATCAGCACCGGCAAACTTCTTGTCGGTCAAAAGGATGGCGTGATCAGCTCCTCTGCTCATGGCATCCCTGAGTACTTCGATCGCCGCCGGAGGCCCCATGGATATGACCGTGACCTCACCCCCGTACTTATCCTTGACATCCAGAGCCATTTCCAGGGCAAATAGATCGTCCGGGTTAACGACTGCCGGCAGAGCCCGGCGATTGACGGTTCCGTCTTCACGCAATACGTCAGCGGTGATATTGCGTGTATCCGGAACCTGCTTAATTAAACAAACCATACGATAAGCCATCGGCACCTCAAAAAAAACCTGTTTTGTTGCTACGATACTTGAGCAACACACAGGCCTTATATATCTACTTTTTTACATGCGTGTAAAGCGTTAAAATATATTTTTGTGTGTGCCACAACGTGGCATTATTGTCAAGAAAAAACAGGCCTCAATCAGGTTTCTATTTCAGCCATTCTCCATACATATCGGATTTTCGCAAAAGCCAATAACGGATAAACGCATTCAGACAGAGCATGGCCCGCTTGGCGGTAAGAAAGGTGGGGACGCCACCGGAATCAAGGGTTTTACCAAGTTTGTTGTAAATCGCATCGACGTCTGAAACCACATTGACGGATATTGCCACAGGTTTTTTATATTTGTGAACGATTTTAACGATGCGGGCTGCAATGTTATCTTTATTCTGATCGATTTCAGCGTCAGTTGTATGGATACGGGCGCTGTGAGGAACTATGGAGACAAACAGGGCATCCACGGACTCTGATTGCAGCATAATTTCCATACATTTTGCAAAAGTTTCGTCATCAGCCATGGGGGTTAAATCCAGCAACGGATCGGCAACAGCCATGGGTGGCAGGATTTTCTCAAGGGCCCGGGTGGTCTCGGCATCAAGTGCAGCTACTTGCAGGTCGCCAAGGTTATCGGCGGCGTAAGTCTTTTCATAACCGGCATTGGCAATAATAGCCACTCGATTGCCGTTTACTTGAAAACCGTTTAAAAGCGCAAACGTTTTGATAAAATCGCTGTGGTCGATCATGGTTTCGGCCACAATCAGGCCGGCCTGTTTCATAGCCGCCTTGGCCACGGGGTATTCCCCGGCAATACTGGCGGTGTGTGATTCAGTAGCTTTACGGCCGGCCTCGGTCCTGCCGGCCTTGTATATCACGATCGGCTTTTTACTCTGGGCCGCAATATTGAAAAATTTTCGGCCGGCATATTGCTTAAACCCTTCGATGTAACATCCGATGACGTCCACCTTGGGATCATTCTGGAAAAAATTGACCAGATCGCAGGGATCGACATCGAGCTGGTTGCCGTAACTGACGATCACTTTCGGGACAATGGCATTTTTTAAGTTTTCGATTTCAACGATTCCCAGAGCGCCGCTTTGGCTGAGAATAGCTACATTGCTGTCTTTTTCCAGTTTGACGGCAAACTTTTCCTGTGTAGTGAAAAAAGTGTTAACGCCTTTGACTTTATCACTCCCCGCATAAATGACGCCGAGACAGTTGGGCCCCATAACCCGAAATCCGGCAGCTTTGGCAATGGCAAATATTTCTGATTCCAGCGCGCTGTTCTTATCGACTTCGCTGAAACCGCCCGGGATGATAATAACCGCCTGCACCCCTTTGGGGACACATTCCTTGACAACGGCAAGCGTATCAGCCGCCGGAACGGAGATAATTACCAGATCTACTTGCCCTTCAATATCCCGTAGGGATTTATACACCGGTAATTGTTTCCCCAAAATGTCGACACTACCGCCTTTGATATTGACACCGTAAACGTCTTTACGGTCTAAATTGACCAGGTTGCCCATGATAATGTTGCCCGTTTTCTTGCTATCGACAGTACTGACACCGACCACCGCAATGCCGGCAGGTTCAAAAAACGGTACCATGGTCGCCATAGGAACGATTGTCAGGTTAGCCGGCGGCGTTTGGCGTTTTTCGAACCGCGCAAAGCCGTCAATAGCAATATAGGTGTCGCCCGGTGTGAAGATATACGGGTTGATTTCAAACTCGGTTATGACAAATTCAGTTTCAGCAGAGAAGTAATTTGAAAAAGATACGGCCAGGGAACTGAATTTTACACCCGCATCAACAATTTTGGTGATATAACCGGTTTTTCCCTGCGAGATGTATTTTTTTTGAATATGGGTCGATTCCAGCAAGGCTTGCGCCCAGCGCCGGCTAATAGGAGCAAGTATTAGATTGGGGGGTGAATAGTGTTGGGCAAAATGCTCGGCATCGCTGCCGCCTTTGCTGAATGAGATTACCGGACCGAAGGCTTCGCTTTCCCGGAACCCCAGCAGATTTTCATTGCCCAGATCTTTAGAATAAGTAATGCATTCAACAAACAGAATGCCTGCGACCTCCAGCTTCCGGTCCGCGAAAGCGGCCTGCATGCGGCCATAAGAGTATTTGACAAATTCCAGGTCTTTATAGACCGTTTGAACACCACCGACTTTTTGTTTGTGCGCGAGTTCCCGGGCCACCACCTTCATAACGATTTTTTCACTGCTGAATCTGGCAAGCAGACTCGCGTCGATCTCTTTTTCATCCCGGATCAGAATGTGAACCGGCGTATTGAGGCCCAGCACCGACAGGATAGCATATACTTCATGCTCAAAGAGCATGCTGCGATCCTGAGCGTGGGCAGCGGCCATAATCTGCTCAATTGCTTTCAAACTGGTAGGATCAAGCTGATTGTCCATTGCCAACCTTTGAACCCTGAACTCCTGAACGGTTATCAAAAAAACACCGAATAGCCGATTGCACCTATATGGGATTCTATGCCCACATTGGGTTCTTGGGTATCGGCATTCGAAATGTGTCTGAAGCGGTACTCCAAACTCAGGGCGGTCTTTTCCGTCAGGAAAAAGGAAAAACCGGCACCGACTGTATTGAAAAAAATAAAACCGTTGGCCTGATCTGTGCTTTTGACGGTGATATAGTGGGGGCCCATCGAACCCAGCACATAACCGGACAACTTTTGTGTCAAGGGATACCTGTACTTCAAGCCGAAACTGATACCGAATTCCACGTCCTTCTCGGCGGGAGAGATCACCGGATTGATCTTCGGTTCCATAGTAAAGGTAAGAATGCCGCGATTATCTTCCAGTCGAGAAAAAACGCGTTTAAGATCAAAGCCGAGATGCCAGATTAACACAATATGCTCGTAGGAGCCTTCCGTAAATCCTCCTTTTCCAAAACCTGCGATCATCGTTGATTCCGTCAAGGAAAATTTGGATTGCAAACCGGACTCAGTCTCTTCCGCCAACGCTAACGGCGAGGAAATCATAACCATGACAACAGCTGCAAGCACGAAAATGTAGAGTTTCCATTCCAGTAACATAGTGAGTTTCAATTTCAGCGACATAGTGAGTTTAGACCTCCTTTCCTTTGAGTGAGAACCAGCCGGCGAGTCGCAGGACATACCCGTATACCGCCAGATTCAAAACAATTACAATTATCCCCAACGCTACCTGATGGTAGGGTGTGAGTCCGCCGGGATACAAAACAGGTCCCAGGTATTTAACAATAAATCCTTGTCCATAACCCGTACCCCCGCCTTTGAGGCGCAACCAGTTTTCCAGATACGTCAGGGGGCAAATCCAGCCGGCAAAAGAAATCAGGGCAGCCCACAGAGCTGCCGGCACATGCAGCCAGATGATTCTCGACCGCCAAATGCACAGGATTCCTCCGGCAACGGAAAATATTATATAAATAAAATGTAATAAAACTACAACATCCGATAAAGAAGAATACACTGGCTTAGCACTCCAATTTGACTTCTTGGAAATGTAATTTCCCACTAAATTATTTTACACTTATTTTAGGTTAAATTAAGATGTCCTCTTGCCAGCCAAGTTTAATCAATTTAATCTGATTTAAATCGCTTGTACCCAGGTTGTACTTTACATCCGCCATCCTTATATGCTTTGGAATCGTTTCAAACTTGATTTCGCGGCCAAAATGTTGCTTGCGTTTGGCCTTGATGAGTTCCAATCCTACGGAGTCAACCGCAACAGGATCTTTACCAGCAATGATGCCCTTATAGGGCCACACATATCTTCTGTCATAGTGATGCGGCCCGCGACCTTGAAATTGGGGAGTCAATGCACTTAAAATGTTCAACCGTATTTTATCTTTTGCAAGCGGCAGTTCCCATACCAGCGCCAGGTCCGCACAGCTATCCGGATGATATCTTGAAGGTGATGGCGCAAACATGATCAGATTTTTTATGCAGCCTCCGATCCCCGACCAGTAATGGGTTCGCAAAGGGCGCATATTAATAATGGCGCTTGCCTTTTTAAATACCGGATTCCCGCGCACACCCCGGTCGTCGATGCTGACATGCTCTTTTTTAACACCCACATCCAAAACTCTGCGTTCGACAGCTCTTTCTATTGCACTGGGCGTGGGCATATAGAACCAAACATTACTCTTTATACCTACTATATCATCAGGTTGTATTAGCCGACCAAACGCCTTGATGGGATCATTTTCACCGGTCAAGGTCATTACGGCGTTGTCGAGCATTTGCTGAATGATGTTTTCATCTGTTTTTGAATTTGCATCCAGAGCATTTTTATCTCTTATTAAAACTACTTCTGCCTTTTCTCGAGGCTTTATCTTTAGCCCGATAGCCGCTCCAAAAGTAAAACCGGCGGTTGTCCTCATAAAATCCCGACGCGTAATCGGCTTTTCCATAATAAGTCATCTCTCTGTAAGTGTTACCCTCGATGCTTTCATTAATTGTAAAATTCGTGCATTTTGTGGCAGTTTTTTTATTGCCACTAAGGCACCAAGGCACGAAAAATGAATAATAGATATATCCTTTGTGTCTGCGTGCCTTTGTGGCATATTTTTTTGGTTCCAAGCTTCAGTTTCAATGAGGACGGGATCTCCGTTGCACTACGACCGGCCTGTCCCGCCCTCGGGGTTCGTCCAGGTTAGGGTTTTATCTTGGCCATTAAGTTCATGCCAAAATCCTTTTGAGTGGCTTCCAGAACTATAATTAAAATGCTGCCGTCTGTTTTTGTCATCGTCCAGGTCTCATTTTCCACCTGCACAATCCCTGATTCTATTGCTTCCGGCATGTAAGCAGTTAAAAAAGTATGATAGGCATCATCGGCTAAAACACTGTTTTGATATTGAATGAGTAATATGTAAGCAGAATTATCATACCCCTTATATTTTGCTAAAACACAATCCGTGTGTTTATCCAGTTTTAGAATATTTTTTTCTGCAAGAAAATACTGCCTGTTCAGAATAGAATCGGTATGAAAAAATCGTAAACTTGTTTCATCTAATCCGTCACGCGGCAAAGCTTTCAGCAGGCCCGGTTTTAATCCTTTAGTATCCATAATACGATCGACGGCTTGCGCCAGTTTGATCATTATGGGTTTGGCGGTTTGTTCTTCCCCGGTTGTTATTATGGAGACAAAATAGGGGCCTTTCCAAAATCGTAACAGACCTCCGCCATACTCGGAATCCTGGCCGATGCCGATGTCTTCATCTTCACGTTCCACTGAAAAAATGCCGAAGGCATCACCGGCACTTCCCATGTCATAAATATCAAGAATGATTTCGGTGTTATCGGAACCAATATATCGTCTGACAAAAACCTGCTGAAAATCAAAAGCCAAATAGAGCTCGGCACCACCATTAATATATTCATAGAGCGTGTTACGGTTATAGAATTCATCTTTATCATGTGCTTTCCATTTCCCCACCTGACTTGGCAGAGCTTGGTAAAATCCTTTTACACGTACCCCTGTACATGAACTTAAAACAAAAATAATCAAAATGACAATAAATGAAAACGTTTTCATTGCAGGCCTTTTTAAAGAGGGGATCTCTTTAATTATTAATAAATTGTAAAAAAAGTCAATTTTTCATCAAGAATTTATTTTTGGTTGTGAAAACAATAGAAAATCTGTATTTATATTATATCTTTGATGTACTCAAGCAAAGATAAATCTTGATGGCGTCCTAAAAAGTCCCATCTACTGCGTTGTAGTATTTTTTCAGACACTCGGCATACTACATGTATAGCCTCGTTCCTGAAAAAATACTACGCCTTGTATATGAACCTTTTTACTTAGCCATCTGTAGTTGAATTCGTTACTTTTTCCGAGATCGTCAATCTTTCCTAACTCGACAATCGCCCAAATTAGGCAAAATAAGGTCAAAAATGGCAACCGCCGCTCCGCATACTACCTTTCATTTGCGTCCGCCGCGTAAAAAACAAAGCGATGAAATGCTCGACAGCTTGGTTGAGAGCGAGGCGGAAGAAAAAGAGTCGGACGATGAGGAATACATCCTTTGCCGGCAATGTCTGCACGTGATCACAAGTTCGG
>NZ_JAZFTO010000151.1:0-11675 GCF_036446775.1 Candidatus Desulfatibia sp. | reverse complement strand
CCTTTCATTTGCGTCCGCCGCGTAAAAAACAAAGCGATGAAATGCTCGACAGCTTGGTTGAGAGCGAGGCGGAAGAAAAAGAGTCGGACGATGAGGAATACATCCTTTGCCGGCAATGTCTGCACGTGATCACAAGTTCGGCTGAACGCATTGTGGTCCAAGGGCTGCACCGGCACACCTTTGCCAATCCTCACGGGATTGTTTTTGAAATAGGTTGCTTCCGATCTTCGATAGGATGCGGCTATGCCGGTCCTGCCTCGGACGAGTTCACCTGGTTTCAGGGCTTTAGCTGGCGGGTGGCTGTTTGCGTCAGGTGTCTGACCCATTTAGGGTGGCTTTTTACCTCGATGGGTTATGAAAGTTTCCACGGACTGATTCTGGATCGCCTTATAACCCAAAACCAGTGAGGAGATAATCAATGGTGAAAAAATCGGACAACCAACAAGAGCAGCAGGTAACGGAGCAGGCAACCCTCCATGAAAAATTTTCGATTGCAGAAGCTGCGGCTATCACCGGCGTTGCCAGCAACCATATTCAACAATGGATAGACCTTGGTTGGGTCAAGCCTTCGATCCAGCAGGCCTTTGGAGAGGAAACCAGGGATATTTTCAACCGCGTAGATATTTACAATATTGCTTATTTGAAAAAAATCAAAGATAGCGGATTTTCCAGAAAGTTAGCCCATGAAAAAATCAATATATATGCAGTCAATGAAACCGTTAAGAACTTTCCTAACATCAAAAGCCTCGGGATCGCCTTTTCCCGGGTGTTGACCGAAGGCCAATACGAAACTCAGGGCGCCTGGCTCATTGCCCCGGAATTGGACCAGGAGAGCGGGTGGAACAGCCTGGCCCTCATCGGAGAAAGATTGAACCAGGGGGCCGATGATTTTTATATCCTTAATTTTTTCAAATTAAAAGAACGCATCGATGCGATCATCGCTGCAATGAAAGGCTAATGGAATCTGCCCATGGCGGAAAAGAAGGTTATTAAAAGAAGCGCAACGATTCTCTTGGTTGATGATGAAGATATAATTATTGATGTCGCCCAAGAACTGCTAAAAGCAATAGGGTATAAGGTTTTGACGGCTGAAAGCGGGAACGCGGCTGTTGAGCTCTATAAAGCCGACCGGAACGAAATTGATATGGTCATCCTTGACATGATCATGCCCGATATGGACGGCGGAGAAACGTATGACCGCCTGAAAGAGATCAACCCTGATATAAAAGTTCTGCTCTCAAGCGGCTATAGCATCAACGGCCAGGCCAGTGAAATAATGCTGCGGGGCTGCAATGGTTTTATTCAAAAACCGTTCAATATGAAAGATCTGTCACAAACTATAAAGACAATTTTAAGCAGCAGCTAACTTGCATTGCTCTTCCGCTTCAGGTATATTCATTCGCAAGCCGCTTTGAATTTATCATGAAGCAGCCGGATCAATGGGAGTACCCGCCTGTTGATAGAACGTCAGATCCCAATCCCACGATACCGCATCATGGCGCAGGATATAAACAGCCTTGTCATGGCCCAAAACTTTGAAATAGCGATGGTCCGGAGCCATCCAGCGATCCAGGACATCTTGCACCTCGATCTTTTTGGCCCCCAGCCAGAAGCACCGGGGGGTTTCCTCCCCGCGGTATCCGGCATAACATTCCACACGAATACGCATTATTTGCCCTGATTTTTTTTGAAATTATTTCCAAAGGGTAAAATATACAGCCAGGTAATGTTTAATGTCAAATCGTTCAATGACTTCTACATGCGACCGTAAAGTATCCGGGCTGGCCTGGAAAATCGGCGCAGCTACATTTAGTCGTTTAGTACTAAACACGACGCGTCGTTTTGTGTACCCATTTGCACCGGTATTAAGCCGCGGACTTGGGGTCCCGCTGACGGCCATAACATCCATTATAGCGGCGACCCAGGCTACCTCTCTGCTCGGTCTGTTTTCAGGCCCACTGACGGATCGGCTGGGTTATAAAGTGATGATGCTGCTCGGGCTTGGAATGCTGACTATAGGCCTGTTTGCCGGCGGCTTTTTGCCGTTTTACGGTGTTGTCTTGGCAGGATTGTTGTTGGCCGGACTGGGTAAAAGTATTTTTGACCCTGCAATACAAGCTTATGTTGGTCAGCGGGTACCCTTTGAGCGCCGCGGGCTAGTAATTGGCATGCTCGAGTTTAGCTGGGCCGGCAGCTCTCTGGTGGGAATTCCCCTGGTAGGTTTTCTGATCCATTACCTGGGGTGGCGCGCCCCTTTTTTTGCATTGGGTATTGCAGGCCTTCTGAGCTTTGTGGCGTTGGCCGTATCAATATCCGGAGATGGAAAATCCCTTGACCGCCGCCAACCCGCTGGTTATTTAAAGGCATGGCAGGCGTTGGGAAAGCAGCGGTCCGCTTTAGGCGCTATCGGCTTTGCGTTTCTGGTGAGTGCCGCCAACGATAATCTTTTTGTGGTATACGGAGCCTGGCTGGAACAATCATTCAGTCTGAGCATCATCGCCCTGGGTGTCGGTACGGGAGTTATTGGTGTAGCCGAATTGTGCGGCGAGAGTCTCACAGCAGCATTTTCCGACCGGCTGGGTTTAAAGCGATCGGTAATGATCGGCACGGCCCTTTGTGTGATAAGCTATGGAGTGCTGCCCTTGATGAGACAATCCCTCCCTTTGTCGCTGGGAGGCCTGTTTTTTATTTTTCTGACGTACGAGTTTGCTATTGTTACGGCCCTGTCTCTCGGCACGGAGCTTTTACCTGCATTTCGGGCGACGATGATGTCGGCCTTCCTGGCGGCGGCCGGCATCGGCCGGATGGCCGGTGCACTGATCGGCGGCTCAATCTGGCTCTCCGGCGGAATACTGCTGACCGCACTTGTTTCAGCAGTCATCAGCGCCATGGGGTTGATGATCCTGATCTGGGGCCTTCGAGGCTGGAACCAAAAAAAAGCATGAATCTTTTTTCATTGTTAATCTGCGGTTATTATAAGATAAAGAATACTGGAAATTAGGCTCCTGTATATCATGATGTAATTTCCGGCATTCCTTTCTAAAGGAAAATGTGTTAATGAATGCACAATGGTAAAACAGATGGAAAATGCGAATAATGATAAAGCACAACTCACCAGTGAATTGACTGAACTGCGCCAAAAGGTCGTTAAACTGCAAAAGGCCGAAAATGAACGTCAGCAAACCGCCGAAAAGCTGAAAAGGTCAGAGGAAAACTACCGGAGGCTCTTTGAGCAGAACATTGACGGGATCGTGGTAGTCGTAGACGGCCGTATCGTTAGAGTAAACCAGGCGTTCTGCGACCTCCACGGTATACCCGCCGAGGATCTGGCTGGAAAAAATCCGCTTGAAATGATTCACCCGGACCATCGGAAAACCGCCGAGCAGCGCATAAAAATGTTGCTGCGTTCGGAATCCTTGCCCGCACCTTTTCTATATAAAGCCCTGCGATCGGACGGTTCCGTATTGCGGGTGGAAGTACGCAGCCGACCCTTCACCTGGGAAGGTAAAGCCGCCTTTCAAAGCATTGTGCGGGATGTAACCGAACGCAAGCAGGCCGAAGACGAAAAACGCCAACTGGAACTGCAGCTGCGCCATTCCCAGAAGATGGAGGCTGTCGGCACCTTGGCCGGAGGTGTGGCCCATGATTTCAACAACCTGCTCCAGGCCGTCCAGGGTTATGCGGAGCTGCTTATAATCGGAAAAAAGGAAAACGATGACGAACTCAAAGCGCTGCAAGCAATCCGGCGAGCCGCCCAAAAAGGAAGCGAACTCACCCGGCAATTACTGACTTTCAGCCGCAAGGTAGAGTGCAAAAAACAACCGGTTATATTGAACCGTATCGTCAATAATACCAAAAGCCTGCTGGTACGCACAATCCCCAAGATGATTGAGATCGAACTTGATCTTGAAAGCAACCTCAACACGGTCAATGCCGACCCGACTCAGATTGAGCTATCCTTAATGAATCTGGCAGTTAACGCCAGAGACGCCATGCCCGAAGGGGGAAAACTGATCATTAAAACCGAAAATGTTATTTTAGATGAAGCATACTGCCGGACCCATTTGGGGGTCAGGCCCGGGGATTATGTGCTTTTAAGTGTTGCTGATAACGGCAGCGGTATTGAAAAAGAGATTTTGGACCATATCTTTGAACCTTTCTTTACTTCTAAGGAAATTGGTAAAGGAACCGGCCTGGGTCTTGCTATGATTTACGGTATTGCTAAAAACCACAAAGGACTCATCACATGTGACAGCGAGCCCGGCGTGGGAACTGTTTTTAAGTTGTATCTGCCGCGCATCAAACAAAAAACAACCGCGCCGGAAACCAAGGAAGCTGAAGTTTTTCTACAAGGGGGCAGGGAAACCATTTTGCTGGTGGACGATGAAGAGTTTATCCTCGATTTTGGAAAGCAGCTCCTGGTAAACTCCGGCTACAAAGTGCTTACAGCTGCGGATGGAGAGAGTGCCTTGCAGCAGTTCCGGGAAGGCAGCGAGCAGATTGACCTGGTTATTTTGGACCTGATCATGCCGGGAATAGGGGGCAAAAAATGCTTTGAAGGCCTAATAAAAAAAGATCCTAAGGTGAAAGTTCTTATTGCAAGCGGCTACACTTTCAACGGCACCATAAAAGAAGCTGTAGAGGCCGGAGCCAGCGGTTTTATCAACAAGCCTTATGATTTGCACCAGATGCTGAAAGAAATCAGAGGTGTGCTGGATAAAGATTGAAGAAAAACTCCATAGACAACCATACGAGACCTTTGCAAAAGGGGCATTTAGCAAAGGTCTCTCCGAAAAAAGAGGTGTACCATGAGCATGTGGCTTTATGATGATTGTAAGGAAATGCAAGACTTTCAGACTTTACGCAAGGAAGTAAGGCGTTTAGAGGGAGAATACCTCGATCTTAGGATCCAGTTGCGAGATACTGAGGTGAATCTCAGGTCCGATCCCGACAATGAATATCTTGAGGCAAAAGTGAAGTATCTCAACAAAAGGCTGAGGGATATAGAGAAAAAAGGTCCCCGGCTTGCCGCCGACCACCCGCTGGAAATAGCCCTTTTCGCGCCGCCCCACGGGTGATTTGAGTTATGGAAGAATAAATATCATGCGGACAAGCAGACTTGACAGACAGCTGCGCATTGAGGGCTGGAATCAGCCGGCATTGGAAAAGGCAAAAGTAGGTGTCGTTGGTGATGACGACCTTCTGGCATCGCTTTATGTAATGTCGGCATCCGCTCTGGGAATCAACCATGTAGTTGTCCTTGCGCCCGTATTAAACCCCATACTCGTTGAAATCGCCCGGAAATTGAACTTAAGATTCACCCTGACCCACGTGGAAGGATTCTACACGCATCCGGTTATGGCGGAACTGTTCAAAGGGTGTAATATCATTGTAGATTTAAGTCATTATGGTCTGGCAAACAAACTGCTGCTGGAGACAGGATTCCAAAAGAATATACCGATTATTAGAGGGTTCTGCTACCAAAATCATGATGCCCAAGGGTTCAGGGTGTTTAGTTATCTGAGGGGCAGAGAATGGCAAGAGCTTGAACAAATTATCTCTGCCTGTCATTTGCCCAACGGACATTTTGATGATGGTGTGCTGGATACGATTATCACCGGGATTGTGCTGGAAGAGACCAAGAATCTTTTAATGGGCCAAGACGTTTCAGATGACCTTATATCATATACCAGAAAACAACTAAACACACCAAATGATCAGCCGAAAATATTGGTAGTCGGTTCCGGAGCCCTGGGCATTTTTGTGGGGCTGGGACTTGCTTATTCAAAATTTCAAAACATTACATTTATGGACCCTGACGTCATCGAGGTCACAAATCTAAACAGGCAGGTTTTATTCTATGATGCCATTGGAAGCAACAAGGCTGAAATACTATCTGAAAGGCTCAATAGTCTCTTCAACATGGACAACAAGGCTCAGATTGCGTATTTCGATAAAGCGACCGACATTACATCCTATGATGCAGTTTTTGACTGCGTTGACAATTTCGAATCCAGATTAGCCTTAAGTGAAAAATGCAAGGAGCAGGGCAAAATACTGATAAGCGGCGGGACCAGTGCGGATGCAGGCCAGATCGTAATATTTGATCCTATGAAAAACGGCGCTACTCCCGCGGAATTATTGGGCTTGTATGATATTGTCGAAAAGCGGAACCCTGAAACCTATCAGCGGGAAAGAGCGGCCTGTCTCTATCGGCCGGATCCTTCCGTCATCATGACAAATCAGATTACCGCCGGGTTCATGGTGGATTCCTATAGAATGCTCTTGGATGGCCAAAAACCTGGAAACATTTTCTATGATTCAACAAATAATACAAGATTTTAGGGAGGAATGAGACTATGACGGATGTTGAGTCAAAAAAGGATCTTCAAATCGATGAAGCCGAAAAATTACTGCCGCTCGTCCTTGAAATCATACCGGGACATGCCGCCGAAGGTTTGATTGACATATATGAACCCGGCAGCTACGCGGCCAAATCACTGCGGAAACTGTGCAATCGAACGCTGAGCAAAAAGAATTTGACCTTAGAGGAACAGCTCATCGCTGAAGATGTCGCCCGACAACTTGAAGGCGGAAAGTTGCTCTGCCGGGGACAAGAAATCGAAGGTACGGCATTGGAATTCGCAGTATCCGAACAAACGGAAGCAGGAGAAAAATACCTGTATGTGCCGATTCGCGCAATTAAACCCCAAGAAGGAGGGGCTTGCCCGGATTATGACTGAGGAGCTGAATAATGTGGCAACTATTGAATTCTGATATGGAATTTTTAGTGGAGTCGGACTTCATATACCTGCCTCTTTTGCTTGATCCGGAAATAGAAAAAGAGGTCCAAGCCTTGTTTCGGCCGGGAAAACCCATGGAAAATTCCGGACATCCGGAATCAAAAACAATTATTGCGCATCAGGACAGACAGTTCGTCAAAGCGCTCAACATACACTCTGTTTTGGAAAATTACGAAACAATCAACGCCTATGATTATAAACGCCAGCGAAAAGAATTCTTAAGAAAATATCAGCTTACACGCGAGGTCGATGGTATTTTATTAGATGATACGCTTAAAACAATTCTTTTCCAGGTAATGCCTTATTTTGTCAGGAAAAACAGAGGGCTGCAGCGCAAAAAATTGAGAGATGAGGAAATACTGGACCTTGTCGGTGAAAAGATCGATATCCCCGGAAAATATTATAAAGAGGCAAAAACATTTCGTGATGTGGAACCTCTAAAGGCAATCCTTAAGGGGCTGGAAAATCAAAAGCCGATCTTCAAGTCTCCCGGAAATGGACTGCTCTCAGCTCACCAGCTACGCGACTGGTTCCATGAAGCCGTCCATGCAAAAATTTTGGCTAGTGAGCATGATCGTCTAACAAAGGCGCTGCAAATACGCCTGCAATTCAGTCAAGCAAAACCGGAGCACGCTGCAACATTGCTTTATATTGCGGATACGGGATCCATGGAGATGGATGGTTTCGGCTTTACCAGAAAAAACGCCTATAAGGGTGAATATTTTGTATATAAACGCATCGGAGAGTACGTCCTTAAAGATTACTCCGCGCGCAGCTATTTATTTCCGGACTGCAGAGTCGCGCTTTCAACTTATACGCCTTTCAGGCCTTTTGTCATGGAAAAGTACAAACACCCATTTTTGCTTCGCCACAAATCAGGGCAAGAAATCTGTATGAAACATTTCGCACCACCCCATGAGTTTACCGCAGAAAATGCCATCAGGATCCTGGAAGAGGGCCTCACGGCTTTGCGTTATGGTTACGATGCCCGACGTCGCAACGGTTATCACAGCCTGGAGCGTACATGGGTGTATATACCCACAATAGACTTTGAAGACTACCGCATCTAAAATGACTTTTCTGCAACACATAAGAAACGAACGTGCCCGACAACGGAAAAAGAAGCCCTTAAAGCGGGAGGTCTTTAATCAAATTTGCAGTCTTGTAAAACAGTATGACCTTAAAGAGAGTTTTCTGAGCGTTCTCGATAACGTTGAGGATGATCTGTCCGCAGAAAATTTGAAGTTTACCCGCGTCAGGCTAAAAACGCCGATGGAAAGCTCTTTATTTTCGCTGGCAACTAAAGATGAGTATTCCCTCACTATGTCGATAATAAGTAAAGTTGACAATGCCTATCTTAAGTTTGCAAATTCACCCGAGGAGATCCTGTTGTGCGGTCCTTTATGTCGCCTTAACCCTTCGTTAACTAATCAGAAATTGATGCGATATCATTTTGAAACCCTGCTTTTGCATGAACGCGCCAAGGCCTCTAATAGCGAAGTTCCACCTAAAATCGACGAGGTGATGTAATTGAAATTCTATCTCATTAACGAAGCGATGCTGGATACTTGACACTAGATGCTGGATATTTAAAGGAAAATCTCCTGTTCTTTTCCAGTATCCAGAAACCAGCATCCAGAATCTTTAACTTGAAGATTCAAAATTTGTTATACGAATAAAACAAAACCTTAAGCAGGCCGGATTTATAGAGATGAATATGGACGATGGAATATCAAAGCAAAAAGAACAGCGTATAGAGGAAAAAATCACACTGTTGAGAGAAAATCAGGAAAATGCAGCTATTCAGGAAATTATCGAGTTTGACAAAACTCCTTCTGACCTGAAAGCAGATATGGACCGCTTCGTAATCGGACAGGAACAAGGAAAAAAAATCATGTGTACGGCCATTGCTTTTCACTACCGGAGGCTGGGTCAGGCACTTAAAAAAGGAATGGCTGCAAGCAGCGGGAACATTGATATGGCCCTGCGCAATACTATAACTCCCAAGGCCAACATTATGATCATCGGGCCCACCGGGTGCGGCAAAACGTTCACCGGCGAAACAGCGTCAAACCTGGTAGGTGTATCCTTCGTGCATGAAGATATGACCAAGTTTAGTGAAGTCGGCTACGTTGGACAGAATGCCACTGATATACT
Source organism: Candidatus Desulfatibia sp. (assembly GCF_036446775.1). Taxonomy (NCBI): domain Bacteria; kingdom Pseudomonadati; phylum Thermodesulfobacteriota; class Desulfobacteria; order Desulfobacterales; genus Candidatus Desulfatibia; species Candidatus Desulfatibia sp. Next base: position 2,715 of record NZ_JAZFTO010000151.1, on the reverse strand, counting down.
GGTTGACTTGCTTTTGTCAGCCGGCGGCAATCCGAATGTAGCCCAGATGGGCATCGTCTATTTTGATGAGATAGACAAGATTGCAACTGAAACCATCGCTTATAAAGACGTGTCCGGCCGAGGTGTGCAAAAAGGGCTTTTACATATGCTCGATGGATCCGAAAACACCCTTCACATCGGTAAGGAAAGAATACCCCTGTCGACCAAGCACGTGCTGTTCATTGCCGGAGGGGCTTTTGAAAATCTCGACAGCATCGTCAAAAAACGAATGGCCCGACAGGGTCTTGAAGGGAATTGGCGCCATTTTCTGATGGCAGATGATTTGGTTTCCTTTGGTATGGAAAGACAACTCGTGGGGCGCTTCCCTGTAAGAGTGGTATATGATCAACTGACAACTCAGGACTTAAAAAATATCATGATCAAAAGCCAAGGCAGCGCCTTGCTGGCGTTTAGTAACGATCTCAAGGCATGGGGCATTGACCTTGAATTCACTGATGATGCGTTAACTGAAGTTGCGCAGCGCGCCGAACAGGAAGGAACCGGAGCCCGGGGCCTGATAAGTATACTCCACCGGGTGCTTTTAGAAGACATGTACCGCCTGCCCGGCATCTACACCGGCACATTCGAAGTGGATCAAAATTACGTGAAGGAAAAATTGGGATGAGATTCAAAAACCTTTCACAGCTTAAACGACCCAAGCCGCTTGAAATAACTTTGGGAAGCCTGCCCCAACACATATTGATGGCAGAGTATGCTAAAAATCGGGCATTTAAAATCAATGAACTGGTTGGCGTTATTTTCGAAGAGAGTTTTGAATGGTACGGGTTCACGCTCGCGGACCAAGACCATCCGGAACTTATTGTAGACATCGGACTGCCGCAAAATGATCTGAACCTTCATGACTATACCTCCTTAGGTTCTGAAAGCATCGCTCAATTTCAGGAATCACTGCCCAAAGAACTGATTATCAATGGATGGATTCATTCTCATGGCGCTTTGAATTACAAGCACTTTTCACACACTGATGAAAAAAACCACCTTACCGTACTCGATTTTGTTGCCGCGCGCACCAGAAAGCCGTTGGCCAAACAAGAGGTCGTAATCCAGGACCTGGTTTTATTGGAAAAAGATCGGTTTGTGGAAAAGGATATGGAGAAAGGGAGTGTTTCCCTGATAACGGACGGACCGATTACGGAAGCCAAAATCATGGAAACCGTTTACGGCAGTTTCTGTTACAGCATTGTCATCGGTGATGAAGGCTGGCACGAGCAGAAAATCCTCTACCGGGAAAGAGGCATCCTTTCAGGCCATACAACGGTAAGCAGCAAAACAGCCGACATCGAGTTTGTCGATACGGGCAGATTTATTACGCAGGTTGATATAAGTACGTTAAGAGATGAAGTGAAGAAAAAAATAAAGCCCCACACCGATCCGCCGCCGGAGGTGATCGAACGCATGTAACGAATAACGAATAACTATTGACAGGGTCAATGTACGTCCATATCGACGTGATGACTCACGCAATCCCAAACACCTTTGGGATCACATTCCCGGCAGTGGTAGTGCTCACCGTAAAGAAGGGTATGTTTGTAGTCAACGGCTTCATCTTTACGTACCCGCACACCACAGTGGGCACAGTCAACATACTGAATGTCTTCTTTTTTCATGACTTGCTGTGCAAGATTTTTTTTTAAAAGGTCTCAAGCATAAAGATTGATATCAATCTTTTTCTTCGGGTTTGATGGGTTTGTGCATCGGCAGCCCATAAATTGTATCAACGTAATATTCACAGTTCTCAGGACCGATCTCTGCCACCTCGCGACGGAATTTTGCGCAAATCTCCAGTCCTTTTTCTCTAGCGCCCGGAGGAAACTTTTCCTTATCGGACAAATACCGTTTTTCAAGCTCGTCGATCTTCTGCATGTATTCTTCGTAACTGATTTCTTCTATCGCCATTTATACGCCCTTTTCAACTTCCTCCGCGGCTTTATTAACCTTTTGAATCACTTCGATAAAAGCATCCGATTGAAAGGTATCAACACCAACGGGTCCCATGTCATTAATTTTATCAAAAACACGTTCTTTATCAATGTGGGTTGCCATAGCTTTGGAAGCCTCAAACAATCTTGAACAACCTTCCTGCATTTGTATGTTTTTCTCGCTATTTGTATAGGAGGCCTTCAATCCATTTTCAAATTCGTTTACGGCCTTTCTGGTATTTACAATTAAATCATAAAAGGTGTCCGATTGATGGAAGTCCAAACCACTACATCCTCCGGCAGCGGCTTTATCAAAAACATACTCTTTATCAATGTAGGTTACCAGAGCTTTTGCAGCCTCAAACAGTGCCAAAAACTCATCCTTCATTTGTCTCTTCTCCTCTAATTGTCTTGCCCGGAATCATCCTGCTCTTTTGCTTGCTGATGTTTGTCAATCTCTTGCTTGAATTTTTCGGCAAGCTCCGTCTTAAAAGCTTCTATCTTCATGGCCTCTTCATGTCTGCCCAAAAAGGTCAAAGCCATGCCCTTGAACACCTGGGCTTCCTTGATATCAGGGTTTATGGCCAAAGCATCGTCAAAGTACGGCAGGCTTTCTTCGTATTTTTGCAGGCCCAGCAAGGCATGGCCCTTGGCCGCCAGGGCGTGAACATTATCCTTTTGCTGTGCCAGAATTTGATCTAAAATCTCGATAGCCTCTTCACAGCGACCCATATCG
>NZ_JAZFTO010000150.1:0-5703 GCF_036446775.1 Candidatus Desulfatibia sp. | reverse complement strand
TTCATCAGCCAGAAATTTCATAATGTTAGGGTCAATAGTAATTCTTTCATGCTTTTTCATAATTCACCTGCCTGATTTTGGGGACAGTTATTCATTTTTCCAACCCTTTTCATTAACGATATTTCTATTCTGTTTGACTGTTAAGGCTCAAAGTGTAAAAGCTGAAAGTTGGATACTGATAACTGATAGAATTGTGAACAAGATTGCATTGGCCGGTATGTGGAGATTAAAGTCGGCGATGATGTGAAACAGGATGGCAGTAATGCCTGTTAATGCTCCTAATGTAATTCCGCGGACAAGGCGGCTGGGGTTTTTAAGCTTTTTAAAACCTTTTTTATTTCTGTATCTCACCCCGGTTAAATAAGGTCAACTAAGATTTAACTGGGCAGGCCCCGGTTAAATACGCCCCAGTTGAATTCCTTCGGGTGCTCCTGCGGAGCAATTCCACGGGATAAACTTCGCTGTCCTTCGGTCCCGGTGAAACAAAAGAAAACGCATGGTTTAACCCCGATGGAATAACAACCAAAACTTAATTCCACCCCAGTACGATCTGCCGGACTTGTCCCGGTTATTCCACGGGGACCTACCCCGATTAAATAGGATGGGGCATTTAATTGGGCCCCGCTAGCGGGATGTCCGCTGCGCTACCACAGGCGGGGCAGGTTGGGCAGGCTGGGTAAAAATTGAACGGGGCAGGTTGGGCAGGCGGGGAAAACATGGCTCAATACACCTCGTCATGTTTTCCGATATCCGCCAAAACAATCAAATCTTTTTCGGTATCCGGATCTTTTTCAAAGGCAAACACAATACGACAATCATACTCAACATGGCAGGCCCAAAGTCCAATTAGTTTTCCATGCAGCTTATGGGTCTTAAGTGCAGGATCAAACGGTTTTCTGGATAGTTTTTCCAACACGGAGAAAATCTTTTCCTGTAATACCGGATCTTTCCGTGTCGCTTTCTTAAACCCACGTCGAAATCCGCTTGACCATGATAGCGTGTACATCAATCTTCCAAGAGATCTTTTTTTAAATCCTCGACTGTTCCGAATTTTGCCCGCTTTTCCCTAACAGCTTGCAAAGCTTCCCGAGCATTGGCTGCAATTTCATCGCGCCTTTGTTCGGCAATACGCATTCTAAGTATCTCAAGAAGTTCTTCACGATCATCAAAAGGCAGAGACTCTACGACGTCAATAGCCTTTTGAAATGATGTTTCTTGGTGTGTGCTCATTTTTATCCTTGCAATCCTATTTCAGTAAAGGTTTGTTTTATAAAAGCTGCCTGGACATCTTCTTTTTTTAATTCCGGGTAACCGGCAAGCAATTTGTTCCAGGTTTCACCCTCTGCTATTTGTTCCAGAATAACAGAAACAGGAATCCGAGTTCCTTTGATAACAGGCTTGCCATTGCAAACTTTTGGATTAAGTTCAATTCGATTCATCGTAATCACCATAAATTTCCTATGATTAATTTCTTTAATGATATCCGAATAAATAATTTGTGTCAATCAGAGTTATGGAGATGCTGGATACTCGATTCTGGATGCTGGATACCCCGCTTTCAGCGAGATGTCCGCTTCGTTACCACGAGCTTTAGTAAGGGGTTCAGGGGTAACTGATCGCTGATTACTGGTTGCTGGATGAAATAGCTTAGAGCCCCGATGGAATGGTCTTCGAATTCCACCCCAGTACGATAGTTCCTACCTACCCCGATTAAATAGGATGGGGCCCCGGTTAAATAAGGTCAACTAAGATTTAACTGGGCAGGCCCCGGTTAAATACGCTGCGCTGTCCTTCGGAATTGAACAGGGCAGGCCCCGGTTAAATGGTCTTCGAATTTAACTGGATAAACATTTAATTGGGCCCCGCTAGCGGGATTTCCGCTACGCTCCAACAGGCAGAGATCACAGAGAATATTGTTTTTGGCAGGATTTACCCGTCTTCGCTAAAGCTACGCCGCGGCAAGGCAGGATTTTCAGGATCTTTTTCTCAGGTTGCGGCGTTCGCCTTGTGAAAACACCTGATGAAGCTGAGAAAGAATCATCCGCTAGCGCGGGGACGTTCGTGCAGAAGGTGCACAACTTAAATGGCCTGTGTTGGTCAAATGGTTAAGTAGTTGAATAGTTGATTGATCGATTCGTTGTAGGGTTAAAGAATAAATACGGGACAGGTTAGGTAAACAAAGAGCAGAGAACGTGGAACAGGAAGTCACGATTGCTCATTCTCCGCCACACCAATGCCGCCAAGCTTCGGCATTAAAATATCCGTTATAACCAAATCAAAACTGCCGGCATCAAATTTTTTTATTCCTTCTAAACCATCTGCTGCTATTTCTACATTAAAGCCGACGCTTGTTAGTGCCGCTGTGAGATCAGTGAACTACTTTCATTATCTTCAATAACTAAAATATTTGGCATTATAAACGCGAAGAAAGGTGGAACTTAAGATTTGTTTTTTTGTTATTGATGCCGATCTTCCTTCTAATGTTTCCCCTGTGGGTATTGATGGTTTTAACGGAAACACTCAACAATCTCGCTATTTCTTTTGTAGACATACCTTGTTTTACAAAATCCGCCACCTGCATTTCAGCAGCGGTAAGATTGACAAATTTTGATGATAGTTTGTAAGCAAATGGTGAAATAATTTCGTTTAAATTTGATTCCAGGAGGCCCAAATATTCTTTTTGCCTAGCGTTTAAAGAAAAATTTTTCAACCTATTCAAAACAGGTACAATCAACTTTTTCATATTGGATAAAATATTTTCTTCCAAAGCTTTTTTATCTGCTTCTCTTTGTTGTAATAAAACATTCAAGGTCACGTTTAGTTCTTCAAAATGTCTGGTTTTGGTTTCCAATTCTCTGGTTTGCAGCTTAGTCCGACTTTCCAGTTGGTCTTTAGCTTTCTGTAGAGCCTGTTCGGCCTTATTGCGCTCGGTGATGTCGCGACATATGCATTGTAAGTAGTTTTCCCCATGAATGGTAATAACTCGGCAGCTTACCAGCATGTCCCGCACTTGGCCCTCTTTGGTCTTATGTTTGGTTTCAAACATGCCGGTATGCTCCTTTAGGACTTGTTCCGCGTTCATACACGCCGGCACGCCGGGCTCAACAGACTCAATATCGGAAACCTTAAGCTTTGCAAATTCTTGGCGGCTATAGCCCAGGATCTGGTGAGCTCGATCATTGAAGGCATGTAATTTTCCGGTCTGTAGATCGATGATCAGAACAGAATCCGCCGCCTGCTTGAAGATTGCACGGTAGTGCTGCTCGCTCCGGCGCAGTGCCTCCTCGGCTTTTTTGCGCTCGGAAAGATCACGCGCAAAGGCACACTTGGATTCAATAATTTCTTGCTCCAACGCTCTTACTCGTTGGTGCAATTCTTTATAGGTCGGTTTGCCGACCATAAACTGTTCTTTAAAAGAAAGGATCGTCATAAGAATCGGCGGTAGAAAATTATGCTCAACATCGCATTTCAGGCAATGTCTCAGCTTGTACAACCCTGTACCGGTTTAAGACAAAACTAAAAAATCCTGAAAATCTTGTAGATCCTGTCTAAATAAATAATAGACGGATAGATGATCACGGCACTGCCAATACCAAAATATCTGACCCTGAAACAAAAAAAGCCCGAATACGAAAGCAGCGCTGTTGCGCGTGTGCTTCGAGACCTTTGCATTTTTCAAAGGTCTCGCTTCGTATCCGGGCTTTAAAACAGTTCTGCAATTACAGGGATTTTAAAGAATCCGGGTTTTTTAGAATGATTTTTCCAGGATAATCCTGGAGTCTCTAATTCCGCCTTGATTCATCACCAGTTTGATTATCACCTGGCCTGTGAACTTATCCTTTGCTAATTTTTGCAGGCTCCGGATAATTTTTTCCTGTGCCTGGTGGATGTTCTTCATTGAATCTGAAGGAATATTTTTGACATCTCTTTGCATTTGTTAAAGGTTCCTTGGTTCAGGGGTTCAGGGTTCAAAGGTTCAGGGTTCAGGGGTTCAGGGTTCAGGGTTCAGGGTTCAGGGGTTCAAAGGTTCAGGGTTCAGAGTTCAGGGTTCAGGGTTCAGGGTTCAGGGGTTCAAAGATTCAGGGTTCAGAGGTTCGGGGGTTACGGGTTAAGATGATTTCCAGAACATCAAATATTTTTTGGCCTGCAAGCAATATTCTTTGATCGGGCGGTAATGTTCTTTGAACTGCCGGCTGCGTTCCGGGTCTTCGGTTCGTACGCGCTCGATGAACTCCATTGCAAAGGCCGTGAAAACAGCCGTAAAAAAAGCCATGAAGGTGGCTAACATCACAATTAATCTGCGCTTGGGTTTTGACTTTTTGTCCGGAGCGACGGCCCTGTCCAAAACTTGGATGGTGTTGACGTCCTTGGCTTCTTCAATTTTGGCCAGCTCGTACTGGGTGGTCATGAGTTCAAAGACTTTTTCCTGGATCTTGGCTTCACGCATAAGGCGCATCAGTTCAAGGCCGAGAGCGGGCATTTTATTAAAAGGGATGAACAGGTTTGAATTTTCTTTGCCTGGATTGGATTTTTTCAAGGGGCTGTTTCCCGGTGTACCTGTTTCTATTTTGCGCAGCTGGCTATAGAGTTCGGCGATTTTTGATTTGAGCATGACCGCCTCGTTCTGTCGCTCGGTACCGAATTGCTTCAACACTTCCAGTTCCGTTTGAGTGGTGATAATCTCACCTTTAATTTTGGCGGCACTTTCTATGGCCACCTTGGCCTGCTCTTCAAGGGCCACAATTTTATACTCTTCCTGAAATTCTTTAAGGACTGTTTCCGCTTTGGCAAGGTCTTTTTTTACATTTTTAAGACGATTTTCCAGAAAGACCCTTTTTCTGTGCCCGGCTGTGATGTTCACGGTCCGGTTGATTTTGTCCAGCATCTGCACATAGGCGTTGGCCATATCGGCCGCCCGCCGGGGCTGCCGGGCTTCCACCGCTACGCTGATAATCTGGTCCTTGCGCGAAACGCTGATGCTGGTGCGCTTGGCAAGCTTTTTGTATATGTCTTCCCTGTATTTCTGGTCGTAAAGTTCCTGGAGGTCAAATTTTTCAATTAGATTGTCGGCGACGCTTCGGCTTTTTAAAATACCCACGTAAAGGTCCGAGCTGGAACCGCCGCCGATCAAGCCCCCGGCCAGGCCCCCCAGCATGCCGCCGGCCTGCGATAAAAGGGATGATACGCCGCCGCTCGCTTTCTGGGGTGGGAGAATGCGGGCTGTGGCTGTATATATCTTGGGAAGTAAAAGGATATACACAACGGAAAGTATAATCGCTCCACCGACGATCTGCGCGATCATTTTTTTGCGTTTTAAAACCACCTGAAACAAATCGAGCAGGTTGATTTCATCCTCATGATCATCAAAATGGATTTGGGGCTTTTGATTTATGTACGGTTTTTCCAGGTCGGCGGTATTTTTATTTTTGTGGGTCATAGTTAGTGTCCAGCCATAAATGGCCCTTTTTGCCCTGCACGGCGTTCTCTCTCTGAGGCGTAGGTTCTACCCTCCGGCCTGTAAGCCCTACGGGCTGGAAGCGGAGCCAGAGGCCGCGGGTGTCGGCGCCTGAAACAAAAAAAGCCCGAATACGAAAGCAGCACTTTGCAAAGGTCGCGCGCTGTTGCGCGCATGTGCTTCGAGACCTTTGTAAATTTCAAAGGTCTTGCTTCGTATCCGGGCTTTAAAACAGTCCTGCAATCGGG
>NZ_JAZFTO010000149.1:0-8814 GCF_036446775.1 Candidatus Desulfatibia sp. | reverse complement strand
ACCTTTATATACTGCGGGATTGCAAAATAATTGGACATCCGGTCGGTCTGGGTTAGGAGGTTCAGGGTTCAGGGTTCAGGCCTCCGGCTCGTAGAGGCACGATCCTACGCCTCGGAGAGGTTAAGCGCTTCACGCTTATTCCCTATATCATTGAATTCATAGAGGTAATTAAATGAGAGACCAACCTCTGAACCTTTGAACGTTGAACCTTTGAACCCAACTTTTTGATTAGAGATGGAATGTTTTGTCCAAAAAATCACCGCATCATCTATCATTATTTACGAGATCTGTATATTGTCTTCAAAAACACAATGAAATATGAAAGACAGCGCCATGAAATGGTGAAAAATCAGATTGAGGCCCGCGGTGTCACGGATTCTAAGGTTCTTGCGGCGCTTCGTAAAGTTCCGAGACATCTTTTTATAAGTGAGGCCCTTAGGGATCAGGCCTATGGAGATTTTCCGCTGCCTATTGGAGAACAGCAAACTATTTCACAACCTTATATCGTCGCTGAGATGACGCAGGCTTTGCAGCCTGGTGAGGATGATCGCGTACTTGAAATCGGAACAGGATCAGGATATCAGGCTGCCGTTTTAGCGGAAATCGTGTTTCGTGTTTATACCGTAGAAAGAATTTATCCATTATTTGTGCAGACCCGCAAGCTTTTCGATAAACTTAAGTATCACAATATTGTAACCAAATATTCCGACGGTACCCTGGGGTGGGAAGACGAGGGTTCTTTTGACGGTATTATCGTTACCGCCGGTGCCCCTGAAATCCCCAAATTTCTAGTCAACCAACTTGCTGTGGGAGGACGAATGGTGATTCCCGTTGGAAATCAGTATTCTCAGGAACTGATTAAACTTTACAAAAATGAACGTGGTACTCACAAAACCAATTTGGGCGGTTGCCGCTTTGTCAAACTTGTGGGTGAATATGGCTGGAGAGAGCAGTAAATGCTTCGTCGCCTTTATGATTGGGTACTCTATTGGGCGGAAACACCTTACGGAAAGTGGGCTTTATTTCTGCTCGCCTTTAGTGAATCCTCTTTTTTCCCAATACCCCCTGACGTCCTGCTAATAGCGCTGGCCGTCGCTGTCCCCAAAAAATCACTGAAATATGCCCTGATATGTTCGGCGGGCTCCGTCCTGGGAGGATGCTTCGGATATCTGATCGGATGGCAGTTTATGGCGTCAATCGGCCGCCCCATAGTCAACTTTTATGGCTTGGGGGCCAAGGTTGAATACATTGGAGCTCTTTACAATAAATACGACGCCTGGGCGGTTGGTATCGCGGGATTTACTCCGATCCCCTACAAGGTCTTTACGATTGCGGCCGGGGTATTTAAAATAAATTTCTCGGTTTTTGTACTGACATCCCTGGTATCTCGCTCGGCCCGCTTTTTTATTGTGGGAGGGCTTATATATATTTTCGGGGCCAGGATTCAGGGTTTTATCGAGAAATATTTTAATATTCTTGCGGTTGCATTCACGGTGCTGCTTGTTTTGGGGTTTGTTGCTATCAAATATCTATTACCCTAACCCGGATAAACCGGCCTCCGGCTCGTAGAGCCTACGCCTCGGAGAGAAATAACAAATCACAAGCATCAAATTTCAAATAAATTCCAAACTACAAGCTCCAAATACTAAAGAACTAAACTATTTTAATTTTTCCAGTATTGATGAAAATATCTTTTTCAATTCGTTTGGCCTTCTTCACGATTATAAGGTTTGGCCTCCGGCCCGTAGGGGCATCGGGCCTACGCCCCGGAGGGATTTTTGAATTTCGGTCAGCCGACTTCGCCAGCCTACTCCGCCGTAGTAAGGCTACGAAGGCCGGATAGTAGCCTTTTGGCTACGACGGCTGAATTGTAATTTGCCTGCCCTGTTAAATAAATCGTAGATTTAATGCGAAGCATTATTTAACAGGGTAAATTTTTTGGGATTTGTTATTTGGAATTTCCACTAGCTCAATTACTCCATGAATGGATACGAAAAAGTTTTGCCACAAAATACACAAATTTTACAACTAAGGGACTAATACGCTATAACTTACGAGGTCTGGACTGGCGCCTTTGCATTAATTTCTCGTTGACCACCGGCGGCACCATATCTTTGATGTCACCGCCGAAAGTGGCCGCCTCCTTTATGATTGATGAACTTGTAAATATCCATCGAAGGCCGGTCATAAGAAAAACGGTCTGAACATCACGGTTAAGCCTGCGGTTCATCAACGCCAGCTGAAACTCATATTCAAAATCCGATACAGCACGCATTCCACGCAGTATGGCCCGCGATTTACGTTTGGCGGCATAATCGACTAAAAGTCCATCAAAAGTATCCACTTCAATATTCGGAAACTCTTCAAAGCTTCCTTCCAGCATCTCTACCCGTTCCTCTACAGTAAAGAAACATTCTTTTATCGGGTTGTTCAATATAGCTACGATAATCTTGTCAAAGATTTTAAGCCCTCTTTTGGCAATATCTACATGACCGTTGGTAACAGGATCGAAGGTTCCCGGATATATGGCGATTTTTTGCATTGATCAGCATTCCCCTTTTAAGTTTATTTTATTTGCATTTTTTGCTGCCACTCTTTTAGCTTGCCACAAAGGCACCAAGGCACAAAGATTATATGGTTATATTATTTTCCTTCTGCCCTGCCGGCAGGCAAATAAGGGGGCAAATTCAAACCTATTATTTCTTAGTGACTTTGTGTCTTAGTGGCTGAACATTTACGAATTCTTTGGCATACTTCGGTTATGCGTTCAAGCTAAAATACACCTTAATAAAAAAAATGTTTCATACCACATAATTTAAAAATGATACAAGGGTTTTTCCATATTTTCTCTGGTGGTCAATTTCAAACGCTTCAAGATTTGCCGGTATCGGTTCAGCAGCAGCGTGCTCGATCACAACGCAGGCCTTTTTCGCCAGTGAGTTGCTGCGATAAAGGTTACGCAAAGCCGGTTTGATAATATTGCGGTTATAAGGCGGGTCTATAAAAACCAGATTAAAAGGCGGGCTGGACGATTTTATACAGTTTAAATTCTTGCTGATATCCCATTTAATAACTTTCGTCAGCTGGTTATAGGCGCACGCTTCGATATTGCGTGCTATAACAGCTAGCGCCCCCGGGCTATTATCTAAAAACACTGCATATTCAGCCCCTCGGCTGATCGCTTCAATACCAAAGGCTCCGGTTCCTGCAAACAGATCCAGCACAATGGCTTCATTAACACGCGATGAAAGGATGTTGAAAATTGATTCTCTCAAGCGGTCAGCGGTCGGCCTAACTTGCCTACCGCGTACTGCCTGCAGTTTTTTACCTCTTAAACTGCCGCTGATAATTCTCAAGCCCATATTTGTAAAATAAAAGGTAACCGTTCACAGGTTCAGAGTTCACCGTTCAGGGTTGTAAGGCGTATCCTGCCTTTTCTTAACCTTTGAACCCTGACCGTTCCCCGTTCAGCGTTCAACGTTCGGGGTTGTAAGGTAAATCCTGCTTTTATTAACCTCTGAACCCAGAACGGTGAACCTAGAACCTTTGAACATTGAATCTTGAACATTGAACCGCTCAACCTAGGAGTAAGTTTTCAACAGCTGATTCAGATAGTTTTTTTCTATCCCGACGGCTGCGGCTGTTTTGGCAATATCGTTATTATATTGCCTAAGCTTTCTTTGAATAAATTCTCTTTCAAAAGCCTTTTGGGCGTCTTTAAAGTGTTGAATTAATAAGAGCTGTGATTCAATTGAGCCTGTCTCTTCCACACAAGCGGGGTTATAAGGAGTTGGAATGTCAGATTCATCAATGATATCTTTGTCCACCATAATAGCCAGGCGTTCTATAAGATTCTTAAGTTCCCTGACATTTCCCGGCCAGGCATAACCGCATAACAAATCAACTGCTTCCGGAGCCATTGTTTTGCTTTTACCTCGATCCTTGATGGCACATTCTTGCAGAAAGGTTTCAACCAGCATGGGGACATCTTCCAAACGATTCCTAAGCGGCGGGACATCAATAGGAATTACATTCAGCCGGTAGTAAATATCTTCCCTGAAGCTCCCCTTCTCGATCTCATCTTTAAGATCTTTATTGCTGGAAGCAATCACCCTGACATCCACACTCAATATTCTGCTGCCGCCGACCCGCTGAAACTGCTGTTCCTGTAGGACCCGCAGGATCTTAGCCTGAGTTTTCAGGCTCATATCCCCGATTTCATCCAGAAATATAGTCCCTTTGTTGGCTAATTCGAACTTCCCGACTTTTTTGACGGACGCGCCGGCGATGGCCCCTTTTTCATGACCGAACAGTTCACTCTCTATAAGTTCCTCGGGAATCGCAGCACAGTTAACATCAATCATGGGTTGGTCTGCACGTGAGCTTAGCTGATGTATAGTACGGGCGACCAGTTCTTTTCCGGTTCCATTCTCTCCGGTAATGAGTACCCACGCATCGGTCGGGGCGGCAACAGCGATCTGTTTTTTCAGTGTTGCAACCGGCGGACTGTTTCCGGTTATGGTATGTTTTTCGAGTGTCTTTTTGCGCAGATATCTGTTTTCTTCTTCCAGCCGTCTGAAATTTAGTGCATTGTTGATCGCCACGATGACCTTGTCGATTGAGAGCGGTTTCTCGATTAAGTCGAATGCGCCTAACTTTGTGGCTTTCACGGCGGTTTCTATCGTTCCGTGCCCGGATATGATAATGACCTGGATGTAAGGGTTATTATTCTTGATCTCTTTTAGCGTTTCAATGCCGTCAATACCCGGCATCCATATGTCAAGCAGCACAAGATCAGGGGATTCTGCATCGATGATCTTCAGCGCCTCGTATCCATTCGTTGCCGTTTGGACTTCAAAGCCTTCGTCGAAAAGAAGGCCGCTTAACGATTTCAATATGGAAGGCTCGTCGTCTACAATCAAAACTGAAGGAAACATAGGCTTAATCCCTTTTCACATTTACAGCGGCAATTCGATAACAAACTTAGCGCCTCGGGGCTGGTTATCCTGAACGCGTATCAAACCGTTATGATCAGCGATAATTGTGCTCACAATGGTAAGCCCCAAGCCCATACCGCTCTTTTTGGTCGAAAAATAGGGTTCAAAGAGACGGGTCTTGTCTTCAGCAGAAATGCCGGCCCCGTCATCGGCAACTTCTATTCTTACGATCTTTAAAATAGAATCATTGGCTATGGATACAGATATGCAGCCTTTTTCTTTAATGGCGCTGATGGCGTTGTCCACAAGATTGATCATCACCCGCTTGATTTGCTGCCTATCAAGGTTAAGTTGCGGGATATCGTCTTTAATGGTGAACTCAAAGTCAATATTCTGACTTCCTTCTTTGTAAAGAGCCAAGGTCTCTTCAATGATGGGAGGCAAATCGCAGGGTTTAGGGTTTGCTGTGGGGAATCTTGCAAACGTTGAAAATTCGTCGACAAGATTTCTAATCAGCTCCACATGGTCCATAATTGTCCGGGTGCACTCATCAAACACCGGCTGGTTGAGCTGCTTGGAGTATTTTCGATTCAAACGTTGTGCCGAAAGTGTTATGGGGGTCAATGGATTTTTTACTTCATGGGCAATTCTGCGGGCAACCTCACGCCAGGCAGCCATGCGCTGGGCCTTTTCCAGCTCCGTCAGATCGTCAAACACAATAACGATCCCCATGTGCTGACCGGTGTCATCTTTGAGAGCATTAACATGCATCATAAAGCTTAAAGGGCTGCCGCTTATAGCCAGTTTCAACGGCATATTTACGGCGTCATCCCGGGAAAGTGCCAGATTTTCCATAATCTCTTTGGCAAGCTCCAGGTGCGGCGCGCTTAAAAGCTTTTTGTAATCATTATTAATGATTTTCTCTGAGCTTAGGTTCAACATTCTTTCGGCTGACTTGTTCATCGTAGTGATAATTCCGTCGGCGTCAAGGGTTACAACACCAGCGGAGACATCTTTCAAGACAATTTCCATGTACTGTCGTCTTTCTTCTATTTCAATGTTCTGTTGACGCAGCATGCGGGCTGAAAGTTCAAGCTGCTCCCGGCCGACCCGCAAGTCCTTGGTCATGGTATTAAATGAATCTACCAGACTGCCGATCTCATCGTCCGCCACTTGCTCTATACTGAAGCTCAAGTCGCCCTCTGCAACCCGCCGGGTTCCTTCAGCAAGCTCCATGATCGGGATGGTAATCGTTTTTGCCAGGTTAAAACCGAACCATATGGCACAAAAGACAACCAAAAGCGCTACAATTGAAAGTGTTATATAATAAGTGATCTGAATCGGTTTTTTTAGAAGTTTTATCTGCTGGTATTCTTCAAAACCTCTGGAAATAGATGCCATCTTTTGGGAAAGTTCCGGGCCAATCAGGGTGTTTATGACCACATACCCCTCGGCCTTGGCTCGATTTGCTCCAAACGGCACTGCTGCGATAGTCCTGATAAGCTCGCCGGCAGGGATACTTTCCGTAATCGTTTTGACATTTTTTTTTGCCGTCTCTTTTTGAAGATTATTAGTGGAGACAACTTTAAAGGGTTTAGCTTCCAAACTCGGAGTCAAGGCTAATGTAAGACGCGTTGCATTGGCTGCATAAACTTCAACCGCATCAAAATTAAACTCACGCTGTACAATCTGAATATAGTTGGATAGCGCTTTTCTCTTTTTTGATCCCAGCAGCTTCTTGGCTTTAATCTGATAGGCGATTCTTTCGAGAAAAAACTGATTGCTCTCTTCGCTCTGCAAATATACGCTTCGGCCGACAAGCAGAGAATTTTCAAGGGCCTGTTCAACCGGAACATTGAACCAAAACTCAATGCTGGTTGTGATAAAATTGATTGAAAAAAAGAATAGTACAATCGTGGGAACCAAAGAAAGCGCTATAAAGGCCACCACAAGTTTTGTACGGAGTTTTGCTCCCATTACCTTGCGCTTGCGATCATAAAGAAGTTTGACTAAATTTCTAAAAACCAGGAATATCAATAAGATCAAAAGCAGCAAATTGATGTTGATCAATATGAACATCAATATCGTGTTGGAGATGGGAATGTCGGTTCCAAAATAGATTATCCTGCTTTCAGCGAAGGTCAAAAGAGCTATCACGAAAACAATGACGACAATCATGATACCTTCACGTTTGCGCCTGTTGCGATCCTCTCCTGACAGGTAGGATTCTGTTTTTTTTAACTTGTCATTGCTCATCATAATCGCAGGAAATGCAAAATTTATAAATACGCCTTCAATTTTATTTAGTAGATGAAATCTATCGTATATAAATCGGTCTCAAAATCCCACAGAGAAACAAAGAAGAGTACATAATGCAGATAAAAAGGAAGGGTCAGTTTGCTAAGTTCTGCTTTAGCTCTTATTTGATAATGCCTGCCTTTTTCCAGCATCCTTAGCGGCACAATCTTTAAGCTGTCAATTTCAGTCATCAACTTCCGGGCTTCGTCAAATGATTGCGTAACCAAAGGATCACCATTTTCCCAGGACCGTTTTACAACAAATTCCTTTTTGAGGTTATTATATTTTAGTGTATGGGTTATTTTTATATCAGCGACTTCCTTGTCAAACCATAGATTACGCTCTTGATAAAGGGAGATAAAAAACGAAAAGGTAGTCGGCACACCGCTTAAAATCGCTTTTTTCATTTTTTCTCTGAAAGCGCCTTCAACCGTCAGATAAACCAGCAGGTCGTCACGCGTGTTGGTGACGATAATATCTTTCAGTATGGCACCCTGAGCATATGCCAAATTCTGCATCACAAGGAATATGGCAAGGATTAGGGCACAAACTTTTCTTTTCAGAGAAGGTTTCATAGGCAAGCCATGCCGGCATTATATCAGAAATGAAAATTTTTCCTGTAGTTCCAAAGGTTAATCAATCTGATTATTAGCGGATACCTTACTAAATGGCAAGTGGTTTTGATTGCAAGGGGGATAAATCTTGTACATCTGGAAGAGTAACAGTCTCCCACGACCCTTTTTGGGCAAAGAATTCTTTAAGAAAGGCATGGTGGAAGGCATGGCCTGATTTTTTCGCCACTATATGGCCTAAAATAGGCATACCGAGAAGGGAAAAATCGCCGATACAGTCAAGAATTTTATGGCGTACAAATTCGTCCTGATAACGCAAACCACCATCGTTAAGAACCTTATGACTATCGAGAGCGACAACATTGTCCAAGGAAACACCCTGGGCCAGACCGTGTTGTTTCAAATATTCGTACTCATGTAGAAAGCCGAATGTTCTGGCCCTGCATATCTCACGTTCAAAAACCCGGTCCGTTAGATCCACGGAACAGGTTTGCCGCTTAATCAGGTCATGATCATACTCGATGGTACAGGTTATTTTATAAGTCGAGCACGGATAGATGCCAACAAACTTTCCGTCCTTTTTTACCTCAATGGGCTCTTTGATCACGAAACAAAATCTGGGAGCGGCTTGGTCCTTGATACCTGCCGCCCTGATCAACTCCGTAAAAGGGCCGGCACTACCATCCATTATCGGCATCTCATAGGTATCGAGTTCAACCAGGGCATTGTCGATGGAAAGACCCGCCAGGCAGGCCATGAGATGTTCAATGGTTGAAACAATAAAGCCATCAATTCCGATGACGGTTGCCAGGCTGGTATCCACCACCATATTGAAATGGGCCGATATGCTGGGGCAGTCCGGGAGATCTGTTCGGATGAATTTGATACCATGATTGCTGGGGGCAGGATTAATAGTCAAGTTAGCCTTTTTCCCCGAATGAATTCCTACACCCGAGCAACTGACCGCCTTGGCAATGGTTCTTTGTTTAAGATGCATCTTTATCTCA
>NZ_JAZFTO010000148.1:0-2039 GCF_036446775.1 Candidatus Desulfatibia sp. | reverse complement strand
ATCATTCTCGGCGGCGGACCCAATCGAATAGGCCAGGGCATAGAATTCGATTACTGTTGCGTTCACGGCATCCTGGCCTTAAAAAGACGGGGGATCGAAGCGATCATGATCTACTGCAACCCGGAGACGGTCAGCACCGATTATGATGTGGCCGATAAGCTTTATTTTGAACCGCTCACTTACGAAGATGTATTGGATGTCATCGAACTTGAAAAGCCCGACGGCGTCATTATCCAGTTTGGCGGCCAGACGCCGCTGAAGCTGGCACTGCCTCTTGAAAAAGCAGGGGTTCCCATATGGGGAACCTCTCCGGATTCAATCGACTTGGCCGAAGATCGAGATAGGTTCGGTGCGCTGTTGGATTCGCTGGATATCCCCCATCCCCAATACGGAACGGCAACCTCCATTGATGAAGCCATCGAAGTAGGCAAGAGTATCAGGTTCCCCCTGATGGTGCGACCGTCATATGTCCTTGGCGGACGCGCTATGGAGATCGTTTACGACCTTGCTTCATTAGAACATTATATGCGCCATGCCGTCAGCGCCTCCGAAGAGCATCCGGTGCTGATAGACCGGTTTCTTGAAGATGCCTATGAGTTTGACGTGGACGCAATTTGTGATGGGGATCGCACCGAAATTTGCGGGATCATGCAGCATATCGAAGAAGCCGGCGTGCATTCAGGCGACAGCATGGCCGTCCTGCCTGCTTATTTACTGAGCCGCGATCAGCGCGAAGATATAAAAGATTATACTCGAATACTTGCCGAAGCACTGAACGTCAGGGGCCTGCTCAACATTCAGTTTGCGATTTTATTTGATACACTTTATGTACTTGAAGTAAATCCGCGCGCGTCGCGAACCGTGCCGTTTGTCAGCAAGGCAACCGGAATACCGATTGCCAAAATGGCTGTTGAGGTGATGGCCGGAAAAAAAATTGATCAACTCGGTTATTCATTCAAGGAACAACTGCCCTATGTGGCGGTAAAGGCATCTGTTTTTCCCTTTGATCGTTTCGACAAAGCCGATATTTTTTTGCGCCCGGAAATGCGATCTACCGGCGAAGCCATGGGCATTGCGACCACATTTGGGAAAGCGGTAATGAAAGCCTTTCAGGCAACCGGTATCATCGTTCCGAAGTCCGGAACTGTATTTTTAAGCGTTAATGATAACGATAAAGCCCGGATTCTTCCCATCGCTGAAAGTTTGAAAAAATTGGGATATCATCTAGTTGCAACCCGAGGAACAGCTGAATATATTTCCAATCGAGGTATTTCTGTTCAACAAGTAATGAAAGCCAGTGAAGGCCGGCCAAATGTTGTTGATGATATCAAGAACGGTAATATAAACATGATAATCAATACACCTTTAGGGCAACGCGCCCGTGTTGATGAATACACCATAGGGTGGACGGCGATTAAATACCGGATCCCTTTTATTACGACCCTGTCCGCAGCTGAAGCGATTGTTCGCGGAATAAGAGCAAATAAGCTAAAACAAATCGAATATAACTGCTTGCAAGAGTACTATAAGTTATAAATGCAAATGACGGCAACAGGACTCGTATACGGTGAGATATATCTGAAGCATGACACCGGACCGCACCACCCGGAAATGGCTCAACGGCTTACAGCCATTTTTGAGGCGCTGGAGGTTGCGGGACTGCTCGATAAACTTATGCTTATAAAGCTTACTCGCAAAGGCTATGCAGAGCTGACTCGCCGAGTTAAGAACATCGCCGAGGTTCACGCCCAGGGACGGCTTGTTTCCGTGCTTGAAGGCGGGTACAACCTCAAGGCACTGGGAGAGTCGGTGCAAACCCATATTCAGGTTCTTATGGAAATGGAGGTGTTCTAATGAAAAAAACATTGGTTATCTTCATCGTTTTTTTTACGGCATCTGTTGCCTTTGCTTCAATCAAGGAAGACAAAAAGCTCTTTGAGACCAAATGCGTCAAATGCCATTTACTTGAACGTGCTTTAAGAAAGACCAAAAGTTTAAAGGCCTGGAAGCGAACCGGCAAAAGGATGGCGAGGTACTCT
>NZ_JAZFTO010000147.1:0-12252 GCF_036446775.1 Candidatus Desulfatibia sp. | reverse complement strand
GGAGATGTTCTCTCGCTGCAAACCGCGGTAAAAGGAAAACGGTGAAAGGACTAACGGTTCCGGATATCCTCTTTGAACCAGATCCTCCCTTACATTGAACCACAATTCCCTAAGATTGATCCCGGCCGGACAAACCACCGTGCATCGATCACAATTCGTGCAAAGGTAAACACCTTCCTGTATCGCCTCTATGACCTTTTGACCGAGATCTTTGCCGGTCGCCAGTTTTTTGAGAAAGGTCATCTTTTCTGCCGGCAGAATATATTCATTACCCCTGGCATCAAAGGCCGCCGCCGCCGAGCAACGCAAACTGCACGTCCCGCAGCGCATGCAGGCATCCAGTTCCATGGCTTGACGCGTTACGATGTTGGCAGGATTTGATGTTTCCTTATCCATAACCGCATTGACAAGCAGGCTTGCAGGGGTCGAAAAAATGTGAAACATTTTGCTGAAAGGTAGATAACCCAGGCCGATAAAACTGGCCAGCCAGTGGATATACAACAGAAACGTGACGGCTCCGGCCTGATCCAGCGCAAAAGCCATTGGTTTGATAATTTGGGCGACCGCATATCCGCTAAAAGCCCACTTGGATCGCGAATGGCAGTCCAGGCAGCTCTCCTCGTCGATCTCCTGACCCTGAGCCAATACCTCCTCATCAAAGGGGGGCTTTAAATTCGGGGAAACCACGCCGTAATACTGCACCCAGTAGCTTTCAAGCGCTTCGAATTCTTCATCTTCCTCCATGTCGGCATAATCGTCCACATGGTTCTGATACGCAGTCATGGAGGTGATTTTTACTCCTTCCAAAAGGACTCCCGAGATCAAAATAACCGCCAGTATAATGATGGCGTAATGATCCACCCTTTTGGTCCGTAGACGGGGCACTTTGCTAATGAACCGCCTGTAAATGGCCATCCCCACCCCCATAAAAATCATGATGCCGAAAAGACTTCTTAAGAAAAAAAAGGGGTTGAGCGTAGCATAGTAATTGCTGAAGATGGCTTCCGATACAAGCCTTTGAAGGGCATGCATGAGCAACAGGAGCATAAAACCGCCAAAGATGAGCATGTGCATCAACCAGCGCGTAAAATCCTCTTTTAGAATCCTGGTCTGCAGAAGCACATCAAGAAAAAAAACCTTGATAAGCGTCAGGATTTTTTCACTGAAAACGACGCCCACAAGCCCTTTGACAGCCGCAGAAACTCTCTCTGAGGTTGTGAAACCTTTAGCTCCAATGCCTATTTTGCGGGAAAACCAGGTGGAAATTTTGTAAACCAGACCGAGGACGAAAACAGCAAATGAGATATAAAAAAGTGTAAGAAAAACCATTTACCAAGTCTCTTTCATTTCGCAAAAAAAAGCGAAAAGCTATTTAGCAAAACGCCGGATAGTAACGAGAATTGCTTGATTATTCTGCATCCACTTTAGGCTTTCATGCCGTGAATTGAAACGGTCGTGAATTGAAACGGTCGAGTAAGTAACACAATGGAATTGCTTTTTCAACACAAATTTTTCTACGGATTTTGAGCTAAATGAGGCTGTTCTTTCCCATCAATTCCCAATACTCTCAAAAAGTAGACGCTTTTGAATCTGATCATTCATGGAAGCGAATTCATACAGCGCCTTGCTGAAAACTCCGCGATTTCCGCAATATTTGCTTGACAAAGATGCTGGATTGTACCAGTTTATGTGGTCGTTTAGGGGACTATGGAATGGTCAAATATCATAGAAAACCCCCTTAGGGAAACGATCATAAACAAAAAAGGATATTTGCTTTAAATACCGTTGCACTGAAAAAGGAATCAAATGACACCATGGAAACTAACCAACAGACTTCAATCACAGACCCCATAAAAACAAAGGATCTGGATTTGAATTTTGTTGCCGAGATCAAACAGCAATCCGGGGTAAACATTAGCAGGTGTCTCCATTGCCGGTGCTGTGCCGGCGGATGTCATTTTCACATGGCGACCGACTACCCGCCGAACCACATAATACGTCTTGTTCAATTGGGTTTTAGAAAGGAAGCCCTGGAAAGCTCGACCATATGGCTCTGTGTCGGCTGTAATACCTGCTCTGTTCAGTGTCCCATGGCAATCGATATGGCCGCCGTCATGGACGCCCTGCGCCAAACAGCAATCAAAGAAGGAGCCGCTTTGGCTGAACCGGACATCTTAAATTTCCACAAGGACGTTTTGCATACAATCAAGCGTCACGGAAGAACCCACAAGCTGGAAATTATGATGCGATACAAGGCCCGTAAATTGGACTTGTTTAGCGACTTTGTGGTGGGCACCAAAATGTTTGCCAAACGGAAGCTGCATTTTAGGCCCTCAAAGGTTAAAGCTATCGATGAAGTTCGAAAAACATTTAAGCCTTAACTGAACGGAGTTGGTAATGAATATGAAGCCTACAATCGAAGTATCCTATTTCCCCGGTTGTTCCCTCGATTCCACTGCAACTGAAAATAATCTTTCGCTTATAAACTTGCTCAACCGGCTCGGCATCAACCTGGTGGAGCTTGATGATTGGAGCTGTTGCGGCAGTTCATCAGCCCACAGCCTCGATCCGGAACTTGCTTTTGACCTGGCAAACCGCAATCTTTCTCTGGCACCGGCCGGCCGGCCGCTGATAGTCGCGTGTCCGAATTGCCTTTTGCGGCTGCGCGAAGCTCAGTATCATTTGGAAAATGATGAAAAAGCCCGCATCAGGTACGAAGAAACGTGGGGCCGACCGGTCGATCCCAAACTTCAAATTCAGCATTATTTTGAACTTTTGGATAGAAAAGATCTTTTGAGTTTTACCAAAGACCTGGTCGAAAAGCTAAATGGGCTAAAATGCGTAATCTACTACGGGTGTATGCTGTGGCGTCCGCCGTCATTACGTCACGATAAAAATTATTACGGCCTGATGGAAAAAATTCTTGCTTCCTTAGGAGCCACCGTCTTACCATGGACCTTTGCCACACAATGCTGCGGCACTTTCCTTTCCGTTACCCGGCCTGATGTTATAACACCGATAGCAAACAAAATTATTCGCGGTGCCAAAGATGCAGGTGCAGATTTTATCATTACGGCCTGTGCAATGTGCCATATGAATCTGGAAATACGTCCCACCGTAAAACCGATGGTCCCGACCCTGCACTTCACGGAGATTTTTTCCCTGGCACTGGGAACTGATGATTATCAGGAGTGGTTTTCAAAACATCTTGTGGATCCGAGTCCGGTTTTGAGATCAAAGGGTCTGATACAATAATTAGTTTCCATCCATAAACGGCTCTTTTTCCGCCACCTCGGCGTCAATCTTCGGCTGGAAGGAATTTTGTTTTTTGAAATTCGTTTTTTTGCTGTTACTGATAAGCAACAAGCTTTGTCTATAAAGAGGAGGTAATAACATATGGATGTTGCATTTCATACCCTACATGATTTTATGGCACACACTAAAAATATCACTTATATTCTAATGCTGCCGGCCTTGTTAGGATTCATTGGATTCTGGAACTTTCTAACTGAAAAAGATGATGAATAATCAGGGCTTTAATTCAAACTTGGGTCGTCCATCTTAATCAGTGAGATTCGCGGTAATCCGGATGTTCATATAAAACGGGCATCCGGGTTACGATAAACCTGAACGCAAGCAGGCCGAGGGTAAAAATAAAAATTGAAATTGCGATTTCCATCCAGTGGGGAAAATAGCGCTCACTCGACGGCAGCTGCCAGTTAAAGGCAATCAGGCTGACATTAAGGCGGTTGACGATAATGCCCAGTACGGTCAGAACTGATGTCCACTTTATCAAGTTAAGATTTTTTTCCCGAACCCCGACCGCATAAAGTAAAGCCGGCAGGGCCACAAACCCTAAAAGCTCCACAAGATACCAGATGCCGTATCCGGTCCCAAGATAATGCCAGTTGTTTCCGGCAGATATCCCGAAAACTTTGATGACGAAATAGCCCGCTAAAACAAATGCAGCGGCTTTTCCGAATCCCAGGGCCACATCATTCTTCTCCTTCAGGTATGCTGCATCCATTTTATGTTTAAAATAGCGGTAGACCAGGGTGCTTTCAAAGATTACCATAGAGAGTCCGGCAATGATGCTGGTGATAAAGAAGTAAATCGGCAGATAGGGTGAATACCAGAGCGGATGAAGTTTGGACGGTGCAATCAGGAAAAGGGCCCCCAGCGATGACTGGTGCACGGTGGAAATCACAACGCCGCATATAGTCAAAACCACAGTCAATCGAACTACAAAGTTGCGGGCTCTTTTCAGTCCGAGCCACTCCAGGGCCGCCGGTGAAAATTCAATAAAAAGAACCGTAAGGTATAGCCCCGTGCAGGCCGCCACTACCAAAAGAAGCGATGTCGTTCCCGGCTGCACGATAAAAGGGTAAGGCATGCGCCATGGTCTTCCGACATCATAAATAAACACGAAAAGCTCATGTGCATATCCAATAAATCCGGTTAAGATCGCCGGCCTTACCGCCGAATGATAGCGTTTCATCCCCAAAATATAAACCGCTGCCGAGGTCACATATCCTCCCGCAGCCAGGGCAACCCCCACAAGCAGGTCAAAACCGACCCATATTCCCCACGGATTGTAGTCGGAAAGATTGGTTACCGCACCCAATCCCCCCGTGAATCGTCTGACCGTAAGAATAAGACCGACGGCAATGATGATCCCCGCAATAACGTTAAACGGGGTTGCCCATGTCTCTTCGGCGGCGGTAGAGTCTGGGGGCATCGAGGAGTCCTCCTGGGTTTTCGTTCTGCCGGATTCTTCAACGCCGGCCTTTACGGCTTTATCGATGGCTCGTTCTTTATCCTTTTCAGCCTTGGCCAAGGCTTCTGAAAACTTCTGTTGTGCTCCCTCGCCGGCTTTCTCCAGAGCAGCCGCAACAGCCGATTTTTTGTCCAGCGCTGCCACGCTCTCGCTTCGTTTGGTCACGGCATAAACCCCGGTAAGCAAAACCGGCCCCAAGCCTATCACCTTCGCAACAGCCTCCAGAGCCCCGGCGGTCAGCGCGGGTGCGGGCGTAACCCCCAGATCTTCCCGCATACCCAGCGCTTTATATGGTACTTCGGAAAGATACAGCCAGTTTGTCCCGCCCACCTCGTGTTCGCCGTAGATATGATCCACATATCGATCCGGATATCTGCGGATCCGCTCCCGGGCAATGCGAATCAGATCCGTTCGCTTTCCAAAGCTAAGGGCCTCCGTCGGACAACTCGCCACGCAGCCGGGCAGCAGGCCCTTGATAATCCGAGGATAGCACAGGGTGCATTTCATGATCCGCGGCGTCAGAGTCTTGTCGTATTCATACGTCGGAATCTCAAAGGGACAGGCGATGATGCAATACCGGCAGCCGACACAGACGGATTCATCGTAAATCACGGCACCCTCTTTTGTTTTTGTATAGGCTTTTACAAAGCATACTGATGCACAGGCCGGCTCAAGACAGTGATTGCACTGAATTTTACGATACAAAGGCTCTTTGGAACTGTCGTACCGGTTCACCACCGTATAAGCTTTTGGCGTGGTTCTCCGCTTTTCATCCAGCACCGATAAATCCTTAAAAGACCTTTCCGGCGGCGGCAGGTTATTGACCGTGTTACACCCTTCTTCACACCTCCGGCATCCGATACACAGTCCACTGTCGTACAGAACACCAACACTGTCAGGATATCCTTTAAAGCGCTCGCTCGAAGCAGCCCCGGCAGTATTGCCCAACGCAGTGCTCAAACCTGCTGCACCGATCCATCCCAGAAACTTCCTACGCGATATGGACATCTGATGCTCCTCAATAAAACTACAGCCGTGTATTGCTATTGTTTTCTTTCAATATGGCAGCCGGCGCACTCCACGTTGGCAGGTTTTTCAATGCCTATTTGGTAGTTTTCTTTCAACATGGCAGCCGGCGCACTCCACGTTGACGGGTTTTTCAATGCCCATTTGGTCGTGGCATCCCATGCATTGCCGGTGATAGGCACCTCGTAATCCCGGTACGAACAGATATCTTTCTTTAAACGGCTTTCCGTGGCAGTTTGCGCATCGGGGCGGTTTGCCGGCTGTAGGGCTGTTATGATGGCACCCCTGGCATAAGGTAGCCTCTGACGGGTGAAAATAGGCCGCCAAACTGCTGCCGTTAATCCTTTTCCGCACTTCCTGAATAATTTGCCGGTGCTTAAATTCAACCGGCTCGTACCGGTCCACCAACTCTTTGATGACAACCTTCTCCGGCATATCAACGTCATAGCTAATGCCGAAAATGGCCTGCCATATTTCAGGTATCATGCGGGCCAGCCGGGCTTCTCCGGCCTGATTCAAAACCCCCGTACTTTCCGGAGGCGGGGCCATATGGCATTTCATACAGTAAGACGATGCCTGCTTGCGGCCTTTCGCCAAAAACGCATGGCAGCCGGCACACCGTTGATCTTGCTGGACTGTCTTATGGCAGCCAATGCAGCTCAGCTTGGAGTCCAGCTGATGCATGGCCTGTTCGAGCATGATATGGTTTCCTTCTTTTTTGCCTTCCAGGCTGTGGCAGCTGACACATGATTTCAAATCGGCATGATGGCATACCCGGCAGGTATCATTATATTTTTCGTGGGCCTTGTGGCTAAAGGGCACACGATACATCCGGTTTTTAAGACCCTCCTTGTCGTTGGTTTTGATCAAAACCACATCGGGCTGGTTGCGCTTCATTCTGGGAACCTTATCAACCTTTTCGATCTTGATTTGCTGCTCGATATCATGGCAGCCGCTGCACCTGACCGGGCCGGCGGTCATGTCCTTGGCCAGGGTCTTGCGGTGGCAATCGATGCAGGCCACATGCGAGGCCAGCCGCATGGAAATCCGCGTTTCTGATTCCAGCACCTCGGTCTTTTGCTTATGACAGTAACGGCAGGTGCCCTCTTTATCTTTGACGTAAACCAGCTCTTGGCTTTGGGGGTCATACTCGTGGTGGCAGCGCTCGCACTTGTCCTTCTGGGCCGTGGAGTGGCGATAATGAAGCGATTTGTCAAAACTCATGGGGACCCCGGAAGACATAATCAAAGGTTTTTTCGGGTGACATTGGCCGCAGACAATAGGACCGGCCTTTTCTCCGGCAGCACGCATCTCCGCATGGCAGGTGATGCAATTGTTATGGTAAATATCCATCACCGCTTTGCGGCCGGTATCCTCAAGCCGCTTGAATTTGGGAGAAAGGCGTTCGTTTTCAGACAGATGGCAGGTCATACAGTCTTTGTTTTTCTTTTTTAGGGTATCGGTATGCTTGTCGTGTAGAAATGCAACCGGAGGCCTTTCAAGTTTCCCAAAGACCGTCAACGTATCAATAGTGATCACATCGGGCCTGAGCAGGTAAGATGCGAACTGATCGGAAGGATTTGAAAGCGCTTCAACCCTTAAAGCACCCATCCCGTAGATTGACAAGAAGACAACTGCAGCTGCGATTCCAGCCCGTGTTCGCAACGATCTTTCCTGCTCCATAGTTTTGTTATCCTTGCCTATTATCAAGCATCTAATTCTCTGGATTAAAACGTGTCATAGTGGATATCTCTCCATCCCGGCTTTATCATCGAGCAAGTCCTGTATGAGCAGTTCCATGCCTTTGGTTTCGGAAATTGTTTCAGGTGGGTAGTAAAACGGTGAAATACGATATCGGCGCTAAATGGCCCGGGACTTACCGGCGGTATTATCCTCCAGTTTTTCCTGGGCGATCAGGTCGAGATGATACGTGGCCATGTCGTCCAGGGGCACGATTATGGGGCCGGACAGTTCACGCAAATCGATGGTCTTAAGGTATTGGCCGCAGCGGCTGCAAAGATCCACGCGCAGCCCCTCTTCACTCTCGGCCCGCAGATAGCTCAGGTCGTCGCTGTTATCATTTTCGCAAAAAGGGCATTGAAGGCGTATGTAAGGCCAGGCGGTTTCACACAAGGTGCAGTGCAGCGTCCGCTTGCCGCCCTCACCGGAAAGATCAGCCAGTTTGGGCGCCGACCCGCACACCGGACAATGGCCATGGTTCCACTGGCTGAGGTCCAAAAGATTCTGAACTGCTCGAGCAACTTCCAAAAGCGCAGGTCGCATTGACAATCGCAGAAGGAGCGTCAGCACCGGCGGATCAACTGCTAGTTCCCGGGCCGCGGTTTCGATGGCTTCGATATCGGAAGTCAACGCAGCTTTCATCAGCTTGGGCGTGCCGCCCTCTTCCTCAGCCAACGCCTGCAGCAACCCCTCAACCTGTCTGGGCCCGTCTTTACCGGCTTTGACCATTGCCACCAGTTGCTTATATAAAACTCTGGCCTGCTGCCAGTCGAGGGACAATTCTCCCGGATCCAAAAACGATTTTCCCTGGGACCAAGCCTCGGGCAGGCGCTGGGGGTCAAGGCTCAGCTCCGGCGGACGAAACGTGGCAGACGCCCGCACTGTTGCCGCCAAAAGATCCCCCACCCACTGAGACACTTCGGCATACACCGGATTACGTGTTGAAATCGCCTTTACCTTGGCGTCGATATCTTCCAGATTTGGGGCCATGGATGAGCCTTGTTTCACCGACCTTCTTAACAACTCAAGATCTCATAATGTCAAAAAAACTGGGGGCTCCGCATTGGCTGGAGCCCCCAAGCCCGTTTATGCTACCGGACGATATTTAATTTGTTCATCTATTACCAGATATAGTGCCCGAACATCCTCGAGGTCCAGAATTTCACCCCTACCGCCGAATTTTTTCTTGGCCGCTGTCAAACGCTCGTTGGCAAGTTTTTTAATCTGGGCCTCATCACCGAAGTTAAGCGCTCCGGTGGGGCAGGTTTTGGTGCAGGCCGGCTCAAGCCCGGCCTCAACGCGCTGGAAGCACATATGGCACTTGACCAGCTTCCTCTGCTTGCTGCTCCAGGTGGGAATACTCCAGGGACAGGCCTGTTTGATGACCTTGAAGCTTTTTTGCAGCTCCTTGGTCCCTTTGGTAAATAGAACCGCCCCAAAGTCGTTCACAATAATGGCGCCCTTTTTGATCTGGTCGGCCTTTATTTTGCAAGGCGGCTTCAGACAGTGGCGGCACGCTTCCGTGAAAAAATACCAGGCCACGGAGTTCTCCTTGGAGGGATGCTCCTCAAAGCGCACCACGCGGTAAGTGTTACCGTCCAGGTCCGGAGGGTTCTGGTAGGTGCCGTACTGCTTCGTTTTGGTGGCAGGCAGCTTGTTCCACTGCTTGCAGGCCACCTGACAGCCGCGGCAGGCCATGCAACGGGTCGTGTCTATTAAGAAAAATTTACCAGCCATGACTTACCTCCTTTTCCCGCTTTTTTCCAGATTGACCATAAAGGCCTTGGTCTCCGGAATTCTAGTGTTGGGATCACCGGCGGACGGCGTCAACAGGTTGGACGAATCTCCGCCGTTCTCGGGATATACCCATCCGAAGCACCAGGGCAGACCTAACTGGTGAACGGTCTTTCCCATGATGGTCATGGGCTTAAACCGGCCGGTCACCATGGCAACAGCTTCCACTTCACCGCGGCCCGAGGAGACCTTGCACATGTCACCGTTGTTGATGCCCCTCAGTTTGGCCAGCTCCTTGCTCATTTCCACAAAATTCTGCGGCTGGGTCTCCAGGAGCCAGGGCTGCCAGCGGGTAAGCACACCGGTCTGCCAGTGCTCGGAGAGCCGGTAGGTCGTGGCCACAAAGGGGTAGCGCGGATCGTTGGTTTTGTAGATATCCGCGTCCGTAGCATAAACCACTGCCACGGGATTGGTGTAGGTGCCGGACATCAGGTTTTTCGGCACCGGACATTCGATGGGTTCGTAATGCTCGGCGAAAGGTCCGTCGGCCCGACCGGGACCGAAGACCGAAGCCACACCGTCGGGCTTCATAATAAAGGGCCGCCTGGTCTTGGCTTTATTCACCATGGGCGGCCAGCCGCCGTCGGGCACGTCCCCCACCCATTTGCCGTTTTTATATTCCAGGATGTTCTTGTTTTTCGACCAGGGCTTGCCGTTAAGATCAACCGACGCGCGGTTGTAAATGATGCGCCGGTTCACCGGCCAGCACCAGGACCATTCGGGATACAGCCCCATACCGGTGGGGTCTTTCTTTCCGCGGCGCGCGGCCATGTTGCCCTTTTCCGTGTAGGAGTTGCAGTAGAGCCAGTTAGCCGAGCTGGTGGAACCGTCGTCCTTTAGATAGGCGAAAGACGGCACCAGGGTGCCCTTCTTAAAGGACTTGCCCTTTACGGTAGTATCCTTTTCAAAGTAGCCGTTGATCAGCTTGGCCACGGCGTGGGCATCATACTTGCCGTTTTTAACGAAGTCCCAGCGCATGTTTAGAATCGGTTCCGGGAATACGCCGCCGTCTTTGTACAGTTCGCGGATTTTGGCAAACAGCTCCACCATAATCTGGCCGTCTTGCTTACAGCCTCGGGGCGGCTTGGCGGCCTGGTAGCGCCACTGGCTCCAGCGGCCCGAGTTGGTAATCGAGCCCTCTTTTTCCACACTGGTGACACACGGCAGGAAAAAAACTTCGGTCTTGATCTCCTCGGGGTTCATCCCGGGACCCTTCCAGAATTCGGCGGTTTCGCTGTCAAAGATGTTGACGTTAACCATCCAGTCCAGCTTGGCCATGGCCTTGCGATTCTTGTTGGCGTTGGCCCCGGAACTGGCCGGGTTCTGCCCCCAGGCAAAAAAGCCTTTGATGGTCCCTTTGTACATCTCGTCGAACAGGTCCAGCCAGGAATACGCTACACCGTCATCCAACTTCGGCATCCAGGAATAGCCGAAATCGTTTTTGGCGGTGGCGGCCTGGCCGAACATGGATTTGAGGAAACTGACCGAATACTTGGGGGTGTGCTGCCACCAGTTGGCACTGATGGGATCATTGGTCTTGGGAGTCCACTTCTTATTATAAGCCTCCAGTGAAACATTGGATGCCCTGGGCGTTTTCAGGTAGCCCGGCCAGATGTGATACAGCAGGCAGTGGTCGGTGGACCCCTGCACGTTGGACTCCCCGCGCAGGGCGTTGACCCCGCCCCCGGGCCGTCCCATATTGCCCAAAACGAGCTGAATCATAGCCATCATACGGATGTTCTGCACACCCTTCGTGTGCTGGGTCCAGCCCATAGCATACATGATGGTGCCGGTCTGATCCACGGCCCCGGTTTTGGCGTAAGTTCCCCACACCCGCTTGAGGTCCTTAACAGAAGTGCCGGTGATCGACGAAACCTTTCCCGGGGTGTAGCGCGCGTAGTGTTTCTTCATCAGTTGGAAAACGCAGCGCGGGTCCTTGAGGGTCAGATCCCGCTTGGGCACGCCCTTGGAATCTTTGGCAAAGGCCCACTTGGACTTGTCGTACTTCTTTTTCCGGGAATCAAAGCCGGCAAAAAGGCCGTCTTTGAAACCATACTCGGGTCCCACGATAAAGCTGGCGTTGGTGTAATTGGCTGTGTATTCCTTGTGGTATTTCCTGTTTGTTAGAATGTAATTCATCATGCCGCCCAAAAAGGCGATGTCGGTACCCGACCGCAGGGGTGCGTATATGTCGGCTTTTGATGATGTACGCGTAAAGCGGGGATCAACGCTGATGAGTTTGGCCCCTTTATCCATAGCCGCATTAACCCACTTCATGGAAATCGGATGGTTTTCGGCTGCATTGGATCCCATGATCAGGATGCAGTCGGAATTTCGAATGTCGATCCAGTGGTTGGTCATGGCGCCGCGTCCGAACGACTCTGCCAGAGCCGCAACAGTCGCGCTGTGTCAGATACGAGCCTGATGTTCGATATAGACCAGACCCAGGGCGCGCATGATACCCTGTAAGACCCAGCATTCTTCGTTGTCCAGGGCCGCCGAGCCCACATGGGCGATGCCGGTGGTGCGGTTGACCACCTGCCCTTTGGCGTTTTTCTTGGTAAAGGTGGCGTCGCGGGTTTTCTTGACCCTCTCGGCGATCATCTCAATAGCATCTTCCCATTCAATCTCCTCCCATTCGTCGCTTGCTGCCGCCCGGTAAAGAGGATTTTTCATGCGGGCCTTGTTCTCCGTCATCTGAAAAAGAGCCGCCCCCTTGGAACACAGCGATCCTTCATTGATGGGATGGTCGGGATCGCCCTCGGTGTTGAGAAGCCGGCCGCTCTTTTTGGAGTGAGCAATGATGCCGCATCCAACGGCGCAGTAAGGACAGATGGTGGTCGTCTCCTTGGCTGTAAGGATCTTCAAGCCGGCGGCATAAGACTGTACCGGCCTCAAGTCCAAGCCAAGGCTCA
>NZ_JAZFTO010000146.1:0-6968 GCF_036446775.1 Candidatus Desulfatibia sp. | reverse complement strand
GAATAAGCGTGAAGCGCTTAACCTCTCCGAGGCGTAGGATCGTGCCTCTACGAGCCGGAGGCCTGAACCCTGAACCCTGAACCTCCTAACCCAGACCGACCGGATGTCCAATTATTTTGCAATCCCGCAGTATATAAAGGTCTACGGTCATTTTTATCTGATGAATGACGAGGTCTGGTATAGCTATATTTTGTAGATTATTCGTTTTTCTGTAATAATAATATCTACATGCTTGTCATGGGATTCCATTTGAATTTGCTGAGTTATCTGGTTTTCAAAGGCCAGCGCCACCTTTCTTGTAGTGATCGACAGCTTGGGGATCAGCCGGTCGTAATATCCTTCACCGGACCCGATTCTTCCGCCCTTTTCATCAAAGGCCGTGCCGGGGATTATGGCAATATCGATACACTCAATGGGCACAACGTTACAGCGCGTTTCATTAGGCTCATAGATGCCACGCGGGCCAAGCTTTAAGTCGGTCTCAAGGTTGTCGACTTTCATAAGTTTCATCTCATAAGTATCGATGTTAAAGGCGGGAAGAATGACAATTTTATTATAGTCCAAGCAGCTTTTAATTATATCTCGGCTGTTAACTTCACTGGCACTGTTTATATAAAGCAAAACAACATTTGCTTCCAGAAAGTTGGCGAACTCAAAAAGCCTTTTTTCTATTTGCCGGGCTTTAGCTTCAACTGCGCTGTCCGCAAGTGCGGCCAGCCGTTTGGCAATATCATTGCGGATTTCTTCTTTTGGTTTTCGAATTTCATCCATAGGTGTTCTCCCAGGCAAAAATTGGCTATATATTTTATAATATACAGAAATCAGTGACTAATGTCAACTCACAATAATCATTGACTAAATGCCCTTATCATGATAAAAGTCGGGCATCTTGGTCTAATGTGGGAAGGACTTAAATTGTTCCAAAAATATAGGGATTGTTATGCTGGAAATCAAGTTTATCAGGCAAAAGTTGGCCGAGGTTGAAAAAGCTCTTTCAGCACGGGGCGCAACAGCAGATCTTGATTCGTTCAAAAAATGCGATGATCGTCGCAGGAATGTTTTAGCTGAAATCGAGGAACTGAGGCATCGTCGTAATGTTGTTTCGGACCAGATTGCGGAA
The DNA here is from genome assembly GCF_036446775.1 of Candidatus Desulfatibia sp. Classification (NCBI taxonomy): domain Bacteria; kingdom Pseudomonadati; phylum Thermodesulfobacteriota; class Desulfobacteria; order Desulfobacterales; genus Candidatus Desulfatibia; species Candidatus Desulfatibia sp. The sequence continues at coordinate 5,848 of NZ_JAZFTO010000146.1, read as the reverse complement.
TTAAAAAAAAAGGGTGACAATGCCGGCAGTCTTGTTGCCGAGATGCGTGAAGTTGGTTCTAAAATCAAGACACTGGATAAGTCTTTGTCGGAAAATGAGGCAAAGATTAACAAAATTCTTATGGAGCTGCCGAACATCCCCCATTCATCGGTCCCCATAGGAAAGGATGAATCTGAAAATCCGGTTGTAAGAACTGTAGGCACACCGCCTGAATTTGATTTTGATCCCCTGGCACACTGGACGCTGGGAGAGAACCTCAAAATATTCGATTTTGAAAAAGCTGCCAAGATTACCGGTGCGCGCTTTCCGCTCTATCTGGGGGCCGGCGCAAGACTGGAAAGGGCTTTAATCAATTTTATGCTTGAGATGCACACCACCGTACACGGTTATCAAGAAATACTACCGCCTTTTATCGTCAATCGCCAAAGCATGACAGGCACCGGCCAGCTGCCGAAATTTGCGGATGATCTCTTCAAGCTGGAGGGGTGGGATTATTTTTTAGTGCCTACGGCCGAAGTCCCGGTTACCAACATTCATAAAGATGAAATTCTGCCTGAAGAGAGCCTGCCGATTTTTTATACGGCTTACACCCCCTGTTTCCGCAGTGAAGCCGGTTCTTATGGCAAAGATACCAGAGGATTGATCCGGCAGCACCAGTTCAACAAGGTTGAGCTGGTCAAATTTACAACACCGGAAACTTCGTACGATGAACTCGAAAAGCTTTTAGGTGATGCCGAAGCAATTTTGAAAGGCTTGGGGCTTCCTTATCAGGTTATCGAACTATGTACAGGAGATCTGGGCTTTGCAGCGGCCAAGACCTATGATATTGAAGTTTGGATGCCGGCGCAAGGTGTTTACAGAGAGATTTCATCTTGCAGCAATTTTGAAAGTTTCCAATCCAGACGCATCAATATCAGGTTCAAAAGAAAAGGGGAAAAAGGGACCAAACTTGTACACACCTTGAACGGCTCCGGACTCGCTGCGGGTCGCACAGTTGCCGCCATACTTGAAAATTTCCAACAGGCCGGCGGATCGGTGTCTATACCGGAAGCCTTGCGGCCTTATATGGGAGGGATGAAAACAATAGCACCATGAAACCCGAGAATTTTCCAGAAGATATCAGGTCCTATATTATTCCGCAGCACAGGGGCAAGCTGATTTATCGCTGCCTGGGCTGTAAGCTGGAATGCGGTATTGAAGAGTTGCTTTATACCTGCCCGGATTGCGGACAGGTGCTTCTTATAAATGACTTGAATTTTGACCGCTTAAAAAAGATTTCCGGCCGGATGTGGCAACGGATTTTCGATTACCGTAAAATGCTCACAGTCCCTGCGCTGAAAGGCATCTATTTATATCATGAATTCATTGGGCCGGTTATACCGCTTGATGCTGTAATATACCTCGGAGAAGGACACACGCCCGTTGTAGAAGCTAACGCTTTTTTGCAAAAAAAGGCCGGCGTTAGATTCTACTTTAAAAATGACGGTCAAAATCCAAGTGCGTCCTTTAAAGACCGGGGCATGGCCAGTGCCCTGAGCTATCTGAATTTTTTGATCAGGCAGCAGCATGTTTCCGATGTCCTGGCGATATGTGCTTCCACGGGAGACACTTCCGCGGCAGCCGCATTATATGCCTCTTTTCTACAGCCGCAGGTTAAGTCCGCCGTACTGCTTCCACACAAGAAGGTTACGCCTCAGCAGCTTTCCCAGCCTTTGGGAAGCGGTGCGGCTGTGTTTGAAATACCCGGCGTGTTTGACGACTGCATGAAGGTAGTGGAAGCTTTGTCGGACAACTACAATGTGGCCCTGCTCAACTCCAAGAATGCCTGGCGGATACTGGGGCAGGAATCTTTTTCATATGAAATTGCGCAGGCGTTTGAATATGACATGCAAAACCTGGTGGTCGTTGTACCCATTGGTAACGCCGGCAATATTACTGCAATTATGAGTGGATTTTTGAAATTTTATGAGGCCGGCATAATTCAGACTCTGCCTAAGATTTTAGGCGTGCAGTCGGAGCATGCCAACCCCGTTTACCGCTATTATTTGGAGCCTGATGCAAAAAAAAGAAAATTTGTTCCAATGACCGTCAAAGCGAGTGTAGCTCAAGCCGCCATGATCGGCAATCCGGTTTCAATGCCGAGGGTAATTCATCTAACAGACATATATAACCGCATGTCCGGCATGCAGAAAGTTTTTTTTGCCGAGGTGCCGGAGCAGGCTATCATGGACTGGGGGCTTTTGGCAAACCGCAACGGACATATAGCCTGTACGCATGGCGGTGAATCCCTGGCCGGTCTGGTTGCAGCCCGCGCTCAAGGAATTATCGGGAAAAATGATACTGCCGTTATCGACTCAACAGCACATGCATTGAAATTTTCAGGCTTCCAGGAAATGTATTTTGAAAAAAGTTTTCCGGCAGAATTTAACATCTCGCCCAATCCGGACTATATTAATGCCCCGGTATTAATCCTTCCGGAAGATCTTGAAGAGGTTCCTGCTCCGGGGAAACCGTTAAAAGGGGATCAATTCAAAAAGTTTGTCAAGCGTGTCTCCGAAGAGATTGCAAGGGAATTGAATCTTACCAAGGTAGAAAAAGCATGAACCAGAGAGACCTTTGGAAAATGTTCAATCTGGTCATAATCCTTTTAGCGATTTTGATCGTACCCCTGAAAGCAAATAGTGCTTTTTTATATAAAAGTTACACCATCCGATATGACCGCGGATGGGACATCTTATGTGATCCCTATGTTGTCCAAAAAAATGATTGGGTCCTTAAACTTTTCCGGCAAAAAGGAGAAATCGCGCACAAGGATTTCCCGGAATTTTTGAGGATATTTAAACGCATAAATCCTCATATTCGCGACATCGACAGAATCCAACCCGGGCAGTATATCATGATTCCTTTAAGGAAGTTAAGGCAGGGGGCCATGCCGGGACAGTCCACGGGTATTGTTACCGTCCCGTTTGTAACCATTTCCAACATACCGGAGCCCCTAAAGAGGTACTCAGGGGCCTATGAGGTTCAGAAGGGAGATTGTGTTTCCATACTGATTGCAAGAAAGTTCGGAGCCTACGACTCAAGGTCGTACCACGAAGGGATCAAGTTGTTCAGGCTGATCAACCCGGACATTACAGATCTGGATCAGATTTTTGAGGGACAAATGATCAATATTCCGGATCCATCCATTCGAAACCAGCCGTGGTATGCGTCCCTTTTTGATCCTTCAGTTGCAAGAAAATATGACAGCGGCACTGACAGCCCTGCTCTCTCAGCGATAGCTGCCGCGGAACCTCCAGGGCCGGACAATAGCGCAGACAGACCAAAATCGCCGTTGCTGGAAGCCGCCTCCATACTGAAAGCAAAGTTATACAATAAAGGCGTTTACTACTTTCCAAGGCAAGGTCAGGAGGATTTCGAGTTGGACCTTGCCCGTATGCCTTTGCTGGAGCTTAAAGACGGAACCCGGGTCGTTTTTCCGCAAGATATTGCCGGGCAGGGACCTGCCGTTGAGATGGCCAGATCATTTTGGAACAACTTAAAAGTTGTCAGCATAGAGCCCGGTGCTTCTGTTGAACAGACTTTTAATTCTATTTTTGAGTCACTGGGAATAAACCTTTTAAACCGCCGCTTGTCTTTTTCAGACCGTGGCGTTGATGTAGAGGCCCGCGGAAAATGGATCATTGAGGAACCGTCCGCGACGGAAAAGACCGACCGTAAGGTTTGCATATCGTTGATTGATAATCCGGGACAACGTACTCCGGAATCGATTACGCGCTATTTGGAGCAACATGATATCGTCATTAAAGACGTGCTCACGGGCAAAGGAGGGACAAACCCGCAACCGGCAAAAAATCCATACCGCAAAGTTAAAAATGTGGTCACAATCGATCCTTCCAACCACAGGGATTTGGTCAATGCTCTGCTAAAGGCTATGGATTATCAATATGCTCCCAATGTAAGCATCACATTTCCATACGCCCAAATTCAAGTTAAAGCCGTAACGAATCTTGTTACCATACGCAACCAAAGTCCGCTTCTAATTGACTTTGGGAATTTTTACGGGGACGCTGTTGCCGCCATAGAAAAAGCCGGCTTCGACATCCTCCAGATAAAAAGCGAAAACAGTTACGCAACTATTATTCGGAAACTTTTAGATGCTTTAGGTCTTTCCTATTCTAACAATCCGACGTTTTGGGCGGCAGACCGGCCCGTTGCTTATAACACGGCGTTAACCGTACCGGGCTTTCTGGTTGCGGCCGCCGGCAAGCCAAAAGTTATGCTGGCGGACGTCCCCCTGCATGACGGGGTGATTCAACTGCTGGCACATCAGGGAGTAAAGGTAATTATGCTCGGAATCCCGGAAAGATATTTGTAGTACAGACCTTCTCCACCTGAATTGTATAAGAACCATAATTTACTATTGCAAATAACATGGATTTACATGAAGATTGGGCATCAGGTCGGTCTGGGTTATAAGGTTCAGGGTTCTCGGTTCAAGGTTAAGCGCTTCGCGCTTTTTTTCTTAACTATTGACTCCATTGGTTTAATAACATGGAGGATCAACTCTGAACCTTTGAACCGTGAACCTTTGAACCGTGAACCTTTGAACCCAACTCTTGGGCGGGAAACGGCGTTTTTTTGCCTAATATTACACCATAATACTCTATAACTTACCAGATCTGTGGTAAGTGCTGTTAAAGGTAATAACAAGATGAAAACACATCGGCGTGTGGGATTGTTTATAAGCGTTATATTTTGTTTTGCAGCGTGTACTTCAACAAATCTGGAAGTACGCAAGAAACAGGCCGAAGCGGGCAGAAATCTGGGCGAAGCCTATTTGCAGCAAGGCAATAATACGTTGGCCTTAAGGGAATTTCTTAAAGCCAAGGAGCTTTACGACAATGATAAATTTCTGTATGACGATCTGGGGCTTGTCTATATGGCCAAAGACAGACCGGACCTTGCAATCGAACACTTTAAGAAAGCCCTGGCACTTGATCCGGGCTATGCTCCCGGCAAAAATAACCTGGGAACAGCCTATATGCAAAAAAAGGACTGGGACACGGCCATAAAATATTTCAAGGAGATTACCGGAGATCTACTTTACGCCACGCCCCAATTTCCCCTGGCAAACCTGGGGTGGGCCTATTATAACAAAGGAGAGTATGAACTTGCTTTAAAATATTATCAAGAGGCCCTTGAGATGAACTCTCAGTTTCTCAATGCCTTGCGCGGCCTCGGCCTAACTTATATTGCCATGGGCAAGGGTCCGGAAGCGGTGGCAGCGCTTGAAATCGGCGTTAAACACTATCCCCAGATCGCCCGACTGCATTTCGATCTGGGCGAGGCTTACACCTTGGCGCGTAATTATGAAGAAGCATTTAATGCTTTTCAAAAGGTGCTTAAATTGGTTCCCAATACCCCTTTAGCCCGTAAAGCTAAGATAGAGTCTCAAAAGATAAAGAATTTCCAATAAAAAAGTCCCCCTGTTTTATTTACAGGGGGACTTTTTGGGGCCCTTAGGGCTATTGATCAGCAGTTTACGTCAACCCAGGTCGCGTTGCTCTAACCTAACGATCCTGGGGGTAATAAATATCAGCAGCTCTTCCAGACTTTCGGAAGTATTTTTTCTCTTGAAAAACCATCCTAAAAGCGGGATGTCCTTTAATCCCGGCACTCCGGAGAGACCTTTAGAAGTATTTGATTTTCTGATTCCACCGATAATAACCGTATCACCGTCATTGACCAGAAGCTTGGTGGAGGCTTCCTTGGTGGTAAAGGAAATCTGATTATTGATGACCGCGCCGATTTCATTATTTTTGACCGTGATCTCCAGAGCGATGCG
>NZ_JAZFTO010000145.1:0-13475 GCF_036446775.1 Candidatus Desulfatibia sp. | reverse complement strand
GCAGTGTTTAAGGATTTCAAAATGCCGGCAAAAAGATCACCACGGCCGTGGGCTGATTTTAAGCCCTGGCCGTGATTTGCTGTTTTTTGATTTGCTACCGAAGAAATTAGTTTCAAGATCATCGCGTTCATGATTTTTCTTAGACCTTTACTTTCTTTTCTTAAAGATTTGTTCAATATATTAGCAAACAGCGTACCAAAATACCGGCGATACATATTTTGCTAACAAATACAGGAAATTAAAAATGGTACCGATATAATCTGAAAAAATATCTAAGGCATAAAGGTAATAATTTGCCTGAACATTAAAGGCTGAGCGGAAAATTTTGCCTACTTGGGTTGCAAAACTCGATTTATGAGATATAATAATAAAATGAAGGTGACGACCAAGCTCGATACTGTCTGGCCGCTGATGGTGGTCAACCCGCCTAAGGCAAAGACGCTTGAGAAAGACTTGACCTCCGGCTTCCCTTCCCAAAATCAACCGGATACGGTAACCCTTGATAAGGTCATAGAACGCAGAGCCGCCCCCCCTGAAAAGGGAACATTCATAGACCTTTATATTTGATGAATTAGAGGTAAGACAATGCAAAAGCTTAGACGAAAGCTGGGAGTTTTGCTGGCAGGAGCTGTGCTTGGTTTGATCCTGTGTATGCCGGGTCTGGTATCTGCCCAGGATGAAGGCAATAAGTATCAGATTCCTGAAGGCGTGTATATTAAATTGACCAAAGATTTCTATGAAGCTTTAAAGAATGAAGGCTCCGGGGGCGCCAAGGTCTATACCAATGATCCCTCGGATGAATATTTAAAGCAGATCGCCATTTCCACTAAATTTATGGTTGAAACCAACCTGGAAATTTTAAAACAACAGGAGAGCATGAACCAAATGCTTAATTCCCTCCTAAAAAGCAGGAAGAAATAGAGGTAACCGTTCACAGGTTCTAGGTTCCCCGTTCAAAGGTTCAACGTTATAGGTTCTACGTTCCGGGTTAACCTTTGAACCCTGAACCCTGAACCCCTGAACCCTGAACCCCTGAACCTCTGAACGCCTGCAAATAGAGTTTACTCCCTTTTCACAAGCCCTTCACTGAGTGCAGCGGCTTTCCCGGTATCCACATAGGAAAGTATTTTCCCAACGGCGTCTCCTTTCATCTTGGCAAGCAGTTCAACCGCCAGGTTTTTATCCAGTTTTTCAATCAAAACCGCTGCACTCTGCGGTTTCATGGCGGAATAAATTTTTATAAGGTGTTTCAGTTTCTTGGCCTCAACCGCCTTTTTGCCGGCTATTTCCGATCTGATTTCATTCCTTAACTGCCTGAGCTTTTCAATTTTATTGTTTAGCTCTTTCTGAATGGCAACAAGTTCAGCCTTCTTTTGAGCAAGTCTCTTTTCTTCTGCTGCCAGAGCGGCCTTTTTGGTATTAAGCAATTTCGGGTCGAGTTTATCTCCTTGGCCAGATTGAGCATCCTCTTGGGCCGCCTCTTTTGAATCTTCTTGAATCTCGGCAGCGATAGCATAGGTTTCCATAAATATCGAACCTAAACCGACCTGATATAGTAAAACGGAACCCAATATAAATTTTACCGCAATCAAGAAGGTCAGTAAAATCTGTGTCGACAGCTTCATGCGCTTAAAGATTGAAAGAATCTGTGTCGGCAGCTTCATATCTTTACCTCCCTCCCAATTAGAACAATTTCATCTAAAGTTTTTTGTTCCGCTCTTATCGAGGTCTCTTTGTACTTTTTATGCTGCATCTCCTTTAGCATCTCTAAAGCCTTTTTCTTTATCGATTTCTTTTTTAAAACCGCCTTTTTAGCCATTACCTTTTTTTCCCCCTCTGTAAGGTTGATATGGGCGCTTTTAAGACCATCATCCAGCCCTTGCAGGAAAGCTTGATAGATTTGATACCTGGCGACATCTATCCCTTTAACACCTTCATCCAAACATTCAGCGGCGGTCGCAACTTTTTTTTGGGACAAATTTTCAATTTGCTCTTCTATTCTTTTACACTCATTGCGGGCAACCGACAGATCTATCTGCGCCCTTTTCATCAGATAACCTCTGTAATCAAGTATTTTATCAAGCCGAAAAGTAAATGGCTTCATAGTTTATTTCGCCCTTTTAAGCTTTTGCAGTTTCAGGGTTCAAAGGTTCAACGTTCCGGGTTCTGCGTTCTGCGTTCCGGGTTAACCTCTGAACCCCGTTGTCCGTTGTCCGTTGTCTGCTGACCTCTAACCTCTCCGACACCCGAACAGACTGAACATCGAACATCGAACGTCCAACGTTGAACATCGAATAATGATGTCGCTCCGCTCTGCAATTTAATTTCATTTGTCCTTTTTCTTTCATTCACCATTCGATGTTGAACGTTCGATGTTCGATGTTCATCTTTTTCAGCCCTCTGAACCCTGAACCTTTGAACCCTGAACCCTGAACCCTGAACGATTACTTCCCTTTTAATTGAACAGTGCTTTCAAAGCTTCGACACTCTCTTTAAAGCTTATATTTTGATGAATATCCTGTTGCAGAAAAGTATTAATCTTGCCGATCATCCCTTTGGCATAATCTATCTGGGGATCGCTGCCGTCCACATATGCGCCTATATTAATCAAATCCTCAACCTCTCTATAAGTGGCTAAGACTTTAATCAGCTCTCTGGCTTTAGCAAGATGTTCGTTATCAACTATATCGTTCATAACCCTGCTGATACTGGCCATAATATCTACAGCGGGATAATGTCCCCTGTGGGCCAGGTCCCGGGATAAAACGATATGCCCGTCAACGGTCGATCGAACGGCATCTGCAATCGGTTCATTCATATCGTCGCCTTCAACAAGAACATTATATATCCCGGTAATGCTCCCTCTCTCTTCAACTGTTCCGGCTCTTTCCAGCAGTTTCGGTATCTGGATAAAAACGCTCGGGGTATAGCCTTTGGCCGAAGGGGGCTCTCCGGCAGCCAAGCCAACTTCCCTCATTGACATAGCAAACCTGGTGATAGAATCCATGATGAGCATAACATCCAGACCTTTATCCCTGAAATACTCCGCCAGAGTTGTCGCCAGATGGGCTCCTCTTATCCTGACCAGAGCGGGTGAATCGGATGTAGCTACAACAACGACAGATTTTTGCAGCCCTTTTTCACCCAAGTTCCTTTCGACAAATTCTCTGACTTCACGGCCGCGTTCGCCGATGAGTGCAATCACGCTCACATCGGCGGATGTGTTCCTGACTATCATGCCCATTAAAACACTTTTACCGACTCCTGATCCGGACATGATAGCAATGCGCTGGCCCTTTCCTACCGTATGCAAGGCATTAATAGAACATACCCCGACATCCAGGATGTCCCGGATAATCTCTCTTTTTAAAGGATTTTGAATATTGCCGTAAATTGGATATTCCTTTTGCGATCTTATCATCCCTTTGTTATCTATGGGCCGGCCCAGGCCGTCGACGACACGGCCTAAATATGCATCTCCCACGGGAACAGCCGGTTTTTTGCTTATATCGACAATCCGGCTGCCAGGCTCGATCCCTCTCATTTCACCAAAGGGCATAACGATAACTCTCTGGTCGCTAAACCCGATCACTTCAGCCTGAATATTTTGACCGTCGGAATTTTTGATGGAGCAGAGGCTCCCGACACTCAATCCGGGGCCATTGGCTTCGGCAACAATTCCGGCAACCTTGACAATCTTGCCTTCTAATTTGAAAGGCTGGCACGAAGTTAAGATCTCCAGATATTTATCCCACTTGCTGTTTTGCTCAAGTTCAATCATGTGCAATTAAGTTTTCCTCCAGGCTTTGGCGAATCTTTTCCAATTGGGCCTCAACCCTGGCATCCACATCACCACCGGGCGTCTCTAAAAAACAGCCGCCCCTGGAAATCGATTGATCGGAACTGACCATAATCGATTTAACCTCGTTGAATTTCGTAAAAATATCCGGTCTCAATTTTTCGACAATATCGTAATCCTCCGGGTTGACTCTAATAACAATTTTGCTCTTTTGAACCGATAGCTTCAGGGCATTGAGAATAGTATCTTTTACAGTACTTTCATCAAATTTTATCTGCTGATGAACAATTTTTCCGGCAATGGCAAAGATAAGATCTAAAATCTCATTTTCATACTGTTTGATAATTTCATCCTTTAGAGGGATCGACTCCATAAACAGGCTTTCTATTTTCTCAACGAATTTTGCGGCTTTTTTCTCACCCAGTTCAAGGCCGTCTCTTTCACCCTGAGCAAATCCTTTTTCATATCCCTCCTGCTCCAGCAGACTTGCCTTTCCTTGAGCGTCTTTTATGCTATTTTCATGGGCAATTCCCGTTTTTTGATTGTCGCTGCCGCCCGCAATGGGGATAAACTCCGGATCAATTCCGGTTTCCGGACAAAGAGGCTCAAAGGTGTCGCTTTTGTGTGCCCCCTGATCGTGAATTTGCTCATTCATTTTTTGTAACCGTCCATAGGTTCAGGGTTCAGGGTTCAGGGTTCAGGGGTTCAGGGGTTCAGAGGTTCAGAGGTTCAGGGTTCAGAGGTTCAAAGGTTAACCCGGAACGTTGAACCCAGAACGTTGAACCTCTGTTAAACAAAGACATCCTCCTTGCCTTTAGTCAGAACGATCCTACCCTCTGCTTCAAGTCGCTTGGCTGTTTTTATAAGTTCCTGCTGGGCCTCTTCAACCTCACTCAGCTTAATCGGCCCCATAACCTCCATATCCTCACGGAGCATTTCCGCGGCCCGCTCAGATAAATTGCTAAATATCTTCTCTTTCATCTCCTCTGTGGCCGTTCGCAAAGCTTTTATCAGCATCTGATTATCAACATTCTGCAAAATATCTCGGAAATTTTTACTATCAAGCTGCAAAAGGTCTTCAAAGACAAACATTTTTTGTCTAATCATCGCTGCCAGCTCACTGTCCTCATTTTCTATGTGGCTCAGCACTATTTCTTCAGTTTTTCCATCAACCTCATTTAAGATATCGGCCAGTTTCTCTATACCATCAAATTTCCGCGTTGCTGTGCCAATTTTTGAAAGATCCCTTCTGATTATCTCATCAAGCTCGCTAATAATTTCCTGATCGACCTGACCGATTTGCAATAACCTGAAAGTAATATCAGTCATAAATTCCTCCGGAAATAATGCTATTACTTCCGCAGCCTTTTCGCTCGGAAGATAAGAAAGGACTAAAGCAACCGTTTGAGGATGTTCTCCTTGAATTATACTGACCAGATTCTCTGATGATATATAGGCCAAATCACTGAATGGAACCGTTTTGCTCTTGCTGCCTATGACCTGGAACACCTCTCGGGCGGCATCTTTATCTAATGTTTTACTGACGACCTGCTTTAAAAAATCTTCTCCGGAAAGGACCAGGTTGGCACTGCTGTCAAAATTTTGAAGAAAATCATCCATAACTTTTTTAGACGCCTCAGCAGAAATATAATTGATCTCCGACATATACTTTCCGATCTTTTTTATGCTGGACTCTTCCAGTCCTTTGAAAAACTTCATAGTGTATTCTTCACCCATTGTGAGCAAAAAGATCGCCGCTTTTTGAGGACCGCTCAATTTTTCAGAATTTGGTTTGCCGGGTGCCATTAGTCGTTTTCACCTATCCACCCTTTAAGAAGTTGTTGCGCTTTCTCGTCACTGTCTCTGGTTATTTTCCTAACTCTTTCCATTTGTCCCCGGCTGCTTGTATCAGTAATCTGCTCTTGGTCTCCCGTATCTCTTGACAGTTGCGCAGTCTTGATACTGATATCTTCGGCGAGGTTCTTCATACTCTGCATCAAAGGCCTGATTACTAAGACAAAAAGTGTGACCGCCAGCAAAAGATTGATGATTGTTTTTTTATAGACCAGCACCTGTTTTAGTATACCTAATTTGCTGCTTTCAACCTCTGCCGGCAGATCTTCAAAACGCGTACCCGAATCCGCAAATGAAATCGAACTTACCGTAATCTGATCTTCCCTGTCCTCATTATATCCCATGGCTTTTTTGACTATTTCCTCGAATTTTTTCAATTGCTCTGCACTTCTGGCGACATAGGTCCTTTGCATTGTGCCATCTTGTTGCTTTTCTGTTTTGTATGTCCCGTCTATTACTGCCGCCACCGAAAGACGTATAATTCTTCCCGCCGGTTTTATAATTGTTCTGGTAATTTTATTGATTTCATAATTGATGGCAACATCTTTTTTCATCATACCGTTCCGGGTTCCGCCTGCAGCCGGCACAACCCCTCGTCTCTGATTGACCATTTCCTGTTCGGTCTGGCCGCCTTTTCCGCCGAACTGTTCCGATTCTTCTATGTTCCTTGTACTTCTGACTGCTGTTGTCGAGGGATCATACTCCTCCTGGTTTAAAGTGATTTTATTAAAATCAATCTCAGCGTTGACCCTTACTATCGCCCGGCCGGCACCGGCTATTCCTTCCAGCATGGTTTGAACATTCTCTTTGATTGTATTTTCAACATTCCTTTTATATTCCAGCTGTGCATTGCTCAAAAGCGAAGACGCTGCACCTGCGCCTTGGCCCTTAAAGATCAGCCTCCCTTTTGTGTCTACAACTGTAACCTGGTTTACCTCCAGCCCTTCAACCGCGCTGGCAACCAAATGCACAATGGCGGCCAGCTTGCTCGCCGGCAAGCTTGATCGCAGATCAAGCTGGATTGAGGCCGAAGCCGGCTTTTCATCTTCGACAAAAAGTGACGCTTTAGGAACGACGATAAATACTCTGGAACTACTTACCTCATCAAACTGGTTTATTGTTCGGGCCAGCTCCCCTTGCAAAGCCCTCTTGTAATTCAGCTCCTGGACAAATTTAGTAGTGCTAAAATCACTTTTATCAAATATTTCGTAACCTACATTACCTCTTCTCGGCAGACCATCGCCGGCTAAGGAAAGGCGCAGTTCGTAGACCTTTTCCGCCGGAACCATTATTATTGTTCCGTTGGCCTCAACTTGATATGGGATGTTGCGCTCCTTGAGTTTTGTGACAATCTCACCCCCTTCCTCAGGAGAAAGATTGTTATACAGAACCTGGTAATCTTCCTGATTCCCCAGGTAAAATATACCCGCAAACCCGGCCCCCAGCAGAACAATGATAAAGACCATGCTGATCTTTTTAGAAAGGGGCAGTGCCTTTAAAAGGTTGGAAAATTGACTGATTGAATCACTCATGCTTAAATCTTCCCTTATTTTCCGCTTTTAATCGATGAATTTGTAAGAACTCGAATTCATTGTGTTTGGTTTTTAGTGCTTTGTATTTTGTTTGAAATATATAATATAATGGTATTGCAGCTTGTTAGGTAGCCAAACATAAACACAAAATACTCTCATAAAAAGGTCGTTTTTCTGACTTTTTATGAGACCGTTAAAATTGCATATGTATTATTTCTTTGTAGGCCTCGACAGCCTTGTTTCTGATTGCAAGCAAAAGGCGCATGGATATATCCGCCTTTTGCAGGGCTATCATGGTTTCATGGATATCGGCCTTTCCTTGTAAAAGATCCATAATCGATTTATCAGCCGCTTTATCCATTCTGTCGACCCGGTCGATGGCCCCTTTTATCACTTTGCCAAATTCCGTCGTGCTGGCCTGTTTTTGGTTTTCATTCAGATGAATGGGGGTTTGTCGCAAATTTCCAATCCTTAGATCACTCATAATCTATCTCCCTATTTCAAGTGCTTTCATGATCATCTGTCTGGCGGTCTTGATGGCCGCAATATTGGCCTCAAACGCCCTTTTGGCCATCATCATATTCGTAGTTTCCACAATAAGCTCGACATTCGGTTTAAGCAGGTATCCGTCCTTATCCGCATCGGGATGGCTGGGATTAAAGACCTTTTTAAAAGGACTTTTATCTTCGACAATCTGCTCGATCTGAACTCCTTCAATTTGCCTGCCCAAAATATTCCGGAAACTACCAGCCATCGACTTTGACCTCATTACTACCATCTTTCTGCGGTAAGGCCCGCCCTTATCTGTCCGGGTTGTCTCAAGATTAGCAAGATTGCTGGCAATAATATCCATCCGTTTTCTCTGAGCATAAAGCCCCGAGGCACTTGTCTCCAGAGGTATCAAAAAATCCATGTTAGCGCCCTCCCTGGCTGATAACTTCTCTCAGTATGGCCATTTTTCTTAAAAGAACCTCAACGCCAGTTCTGTATATTAAATTGTTTTGGGTCAGCTTCGTCATTTCCCTGTCGATATTGAGCCAGTTATAGCCGTTCCATTCGCCCTTTTCCTCAATAACTTCAATCCCGGCGGCAGCGCTCCGCTTAAAATCGATATGCCCGGGATTTGTCCTTGCCAAATCAAGTTCCTGCCCTGATTCCAGCACCCGGTTCAAAGCGGCCTTAAAGTCGATATCTTTGGGCCTGTATCCGGGCGTATCTAAGTTGCTGATATTGCTTGCTACAACAGCATGCCTTTTTTGACTTATGCTGATTGTGCGCTCAAGGGCTTGAAATGTTTTACTAAAGGATAATTTATCCGGCATCCTGTTCTCCTTCTTCAATAATATTAATGTAGGTCTTCACAGGTTCAGAGTTCCCCGTTCAAAGGTTCAACGTTCTGGGTTCTGCGTTCTGCGTTAACCTCTGAACCTTGAACCCGAATAATCAATAATCAATTGTTAATTATTAATCATTATTTCCTGAACCTTTGAACCCGACTCGGCTGAGCTCGTCGCAGGCTGAACCCCTGAACCCTGAACGGTCACATATTTTTCAAGCTCCCTGCAGACCACCCGCGGCAGGCCAAATATTCAAATCGACGAAAAAGGAGCTTTGTTTATACTTAAAGCAATTTGCATGCCTTTTTTATCGCTCTGCCATCTTTTTTTTGTATTCATTGAGCTTATTTCTCAGTGTCCGCACACTTATACCTAAAATATCGGCTGCATGGGTTCTGTTTCCATTTGTCTGGTCAAGAGCGCGGAAAATTACATTTCTCTCCACCTCTTTTAAAGGCAATGCCGGTATAGAGGAATATCCCGGTTCTTCAGCCGGTCCGCGGCCCCCAATTAAAAAAAGGCTTTCCGGATCTATTAGATCCCCTTTGCACATGAGAACCGCTCTTTCGATTATATTTTCAAACTCTCTGACATTCCCTCTCCATGGCATCTGCATCAGTGACGCCATAGCCTCTTCCGTCAAACCTTTGACAGACCTTTTATCCATTTTACAGTACTTTTCGATAAAATATTCCGCCAGCAGCGGGATGTCATCTTTGCGCGCACTCAATGGCGGCAGATGGAGCGGTATAACATTCAAACGATAATACAGGTCTTCTCTGAATTTCCCCTCCTTAATCTGTTCTTCGATATTTCCGTTGGTTGTGGCAATAAATCTGACATCCACCGGGACCGGGCTCATACCGCCGACCCTGTCAACCTCCCTTTCCTGCAACACCCTTAATAGTTTGGATTGCAGTTGATAATCCATCTCGCTGATCTCATCCAAAAGCAAGGTGCCCTTATCAGCCATTTCAAACTTACCTTTTTTCCTTGAAATTGCGCCGGTGAAGGCACCCTTTTCGTGACCGAACAGCTCGCTTTCAAGCAAGCTCTCCGGCAGCGCCGCACAGTTGACAGCAACAAAGGCATTGCCCTTCCGGGGACTGTAATGATGTATATATCTGGCAAATATTTCTTTTCCTGTGCCCGACTCTCCCTGAATAAAAATGGATGCTCTGCTGTCGGCTACATCTCTGGCCATCTGCAGCAGCCGCTTCATCTCCTTATTTTTTGTGATTACTCTAAATTTTTCGTCAGACCCCCCTTTATCCGCAGCCCCCCAACCGTTAGATACCTGCGAAATAATGATTTCTACCATTTTGAGCGTCAACGGCTTTATTAAAAAATCAGCTGCGCCCAGCTTCATGGCCTCTACCGCTTCTTTGACCCCGGCCTTTTCTGAAACAAGAATGACGGGCAGGGATGCTTTGACCTCCTTTATCTGTCTTAAGAGACCCAGCCCGTTGACCCGAGGCAAATTAAGCTCAGTTATAACAAGGTCGTAGTGGCCCCTGACGACCTCTTCAAAGGCCGATCGGCCGTTGTCTGCGGTTACAACCTCGAAACCCGACTCCATAAAAACCTTATATATACAACTTGCTTGATTGCTGGTGTCATGGTCAGCGAATAATAGCTTTTTTCTTTTCATCTCTAAATTTTTTCTCTTTTTTTCCATTCCTCTCTCATTCTGTTAATTTCCCAATTAAAATCAATCTCTTCCATCCTCTCTTTGGCAAGATTGCTCCAGAATGGATCATTGAGGTCTGAAATCTCTTGGTAGAGGGCCAGAAAATCTTTCTTTTTATTTAATAATCGATATCCTTGGGCGACCTTAAGCATCAGTGAAATTTTATCTGCTTTTTCTTTTGTCATCGCTATGGCCTGGTTAAAGAGATTAATGGCCTTTTCAGTATCACCGAGATTGAAATATAAATCTCCTATCTCCTGATAGACATGGTAATCGGCAGAGCTGCAAAGGCTTTTTAAGCTATCTACCCGCTTAGCTGTCTCTTTGGCCTTTGCAATGGAATTGTCCCCCGCAAGCGCCTGAGCCTTGCCAAGTAAAATGTTTAGCTTTTCGCATCTGATTGCAGGATATTTCAAAGCTGCGGAAAACATCTTGGCTGCCGGTGGGTATCTCTTTTGCTTCAATAAAATGCTCCCTTTCAACCGGTAAGCATGGGAAACGTTTTTGTCGGAGGGGTAATTTTCTATCAAAAGACTAAACCTTTTCAAAGCGCTTTCGTACTTTTCTCGGTTATATAATTGCCGGCCTAACAAAAAGAGAAGATCAGCAGGTTTTTCTTCGTCGGCTAAGAGGGGATCGGCCCGGGCAAACATTTCTGTGCCCATATCCTCAAAATTTTGATGTACCAAGGCTCTGGCAACGCTGATAAATAGCTCAGGAGCGTTTACCGTCGAAATCAGCTCCTTTTCACTCATGTAAAAATTAATGATACTGCTATATTTTTTTTCTTTCATTTCTTCTTTAAAAAACCCACCGGTCGTCATCACAAATGCATGTTCGCCCTCTTTTATCAGGTTTGACTCGGGATATTCCTCAAACAACTTCTTCAAGTATTCGATGCTTTTTTTGTACTTTTTTTCCTTCTGATAGATAATTGAAAGTTTGAGCAGGGCCAGCTGTGTCAAAGGATTTACATCTTTTTTGTCAAGCGGATTGTTAATAATCTCTTTGTAAAATTCCGCGGCTAAAGCGACATCCTCATCTAATATATTAACAGGTGGAACGATTTCCCTTTGTACTGCTAAGGGATTTTCTTCTTGTTGTTCCGCCAGTCGAATTTTACTGATGACAGACCCTTCCGTTCCCGGATAGCGCCTAAGAACCAATCGATAAAATCTTTCAGCCTCCTCAACCAGACCATCATTTTGATAGGCATCTCCAATCTGGGTAAGAATCAAATGGGTCATTTTTTGATCAGGGTGGCTGTTATAAAATCTTAGCAGATTTTCTCTGGATCTTTTATAATCTTCAAGCTGAAAACTGTTGTAGCCAAGGTATAGTGAAATAACCGGGTACTGATAAATATGCCGGGGATTAGATCTTAGGAGTTCGGAAAGAATATCAAGCGATTTTCGAAACTTATTCATTTCATAGAGTATTTTGGCTATTAATATTTTTGCCTCGGTTTTTACGGGTATATCTGGAAATCTGGATACGGTATCTTCTAATACACCCGAAATGGATAAGGCCTCCTTTTTCCTTTTGGTCAGAAGCATAATTTTAGCCTTTTGCATTAAAGCTCTGGCCGCCAGGATGGAACCTTTAGCCTTTTTTATAACCAAGTTATAATAGGCCAATGATTCATAGTAGTTTTCGGTTTCAAAAAGCAAATTCCCAATTCCAAGAAAGGCTTCCGGCACATATTCGGATACCGGGAATTTAAAACTGGCATCTTCATAATGGTTTTTAATCTCAGCAAAATGGTCTAAAATAGATTTTGAATAATATTGCTCATATGCTTTTGCTAAAAGAAAATATGCTCTCTCTGAATACCTTCCGCCCGGATATGTTTTAATAAGATTAGCTAAATTTTCGATGGCTCCTGACCAGTTCTGAGCCTCGTATGCATTAATGCTTTCAATCAGAAATGCAGTATCATTCTGCCCGTCATCAGGTACAATTTGGGTTAATTTGCTTCCATAATAAATATCTTTAAGACCGTCTGTTTCCGAATGTTTGCGAATTGGAGGAACAGGTCGTCTTGCCTGTTCAGGATCTTTAACCTCCTCATCCGGCGCCGGCGGCTGTGCGGGGCCGAGTTTCTCTGCCGCCTGATTCGCGTTGCTTGCTAATACCGCATTTTGCTGATCTTGGCCGGTTTTTATATTTTCAAGCTGCTCTAACACTTTTATTTCTCTGCCGCCCTCAGCACTCTGCACCTCGACGGAGTCGTCCTCAGCACTCTGCACCTCGACGGAGTCGTCCTCAATTGATTCCGTTAGCTCTTTGGCGTTAAGAAAGATAGTCAGCTCATTGTCGACAGACTCGATTGCAAAGGTGGGCATAGCAACACTTTGTATGTCCAATACTATCCTGATTTTTTTCAGATGATGCCCAACCCTTAAACCCTTTAAATTGGAACTCTCTACGGCAACGTTAATGGTTTCAAGCGGCTCGGCGGCACAAAAAATATCAATGGTAATCCTGGGCGGAAAATCCTGGGTTTTAGTCACATAGGCAGGAATCTTGCCATTTCCCAGAACATTTACAGTTGTCCCCCATGTGGATGCATGCGTGGCAATTGAAACGATCCTGCTTATAACCTTCTTATTTGACATTGAAACATAGGGTTGTGGCACGGCATACATATTATTGGGGAGCACAAGCAAAATAAAAGCTGACAACAGCGCTAACAGCGATCTTTTAAACCCGTGTTTCATACCGCTTTATTACAGCAATTATTATGCCAAGGGCTAAAGCTGGGAGTCTTGTTGGAAAAGAGATGCTGGAACGACAAACAATATGCGGATTTATTCTATATTATCAAAAGGTTAAACTTGAAGAAACGTATGCCTGGCAGGGACAAACAATGCTGCACAAGGAGGGGTGACGTGTCAGTGACCGTCATTTTTTTGACATTCTTAGGGCTCGCTCAAAAATAACTTCACATTTTAATGCGCCGATCCATCCCGCCTGACTGCGTTGCTCGTCGGTTAAATAGCCAGGCTATTCGCCCTCCTCGCGCCTTGCCAGGCGGGCGCCTCGACTCTTGAAAATGTAAATTTATTTCTTCGCGAACCTAAGGGCTCGCGCAAAAATAACTTCACATTTTTACATCTCAGCTTCAGCCCATCTTTGGCTGATACCTCACTCGCAAAATCCGCGAAATAGCCAGCTATTCCTGTGGTTTTGCTCTCTCGGATCAGCCAAACCTGAACCAAATCTGAGCGCCAATTCTGCGAAGTTATTTTTGCGCGAACCCT
>NZ_JAZFTO010000144.1:0-10752 GCF_036446775.1 Candidatus Desulfatibia sp. | reverse complement strand
ACGTTGAGGGCTGCCGCCACATGCATCAAACCGGAATCATTGGTAACAAAAAGGCGGCACTGCTCGATCAATGCCATGGCCTCTTCCAAATTGGTCTTGCCGGATAGGTCCAGCGGGGCATAATTCATCATTTGTGCTATTTCCCGGCCTAATTGTCTGTCTTCGGGACTGCCAAAAATAAGGATGCGGAAATCCGAAAATTTATGTATTTTATCCGCCAACCGGGCAAAGCGCTCAGGATGCCACTGTTTAGCCGGGCCGAATGTTGCGCTGGGGTTTATGCCTACTATACCGTTTGACCTGGATAGGCTGTGTTTTCCCAAAATTTCTTTGGCCCTCTGACGCTGTTTACTGCTCACAACAAAATATAGGGCCGGGTCAGCGTCCTTTAGTCCTATCTCGCGGAGAATATTTAGATAGTACCTGGCTTGATGGACTTTTTTGAATTCCGGCTTGCAGGCAACAGCATGGGTCAGCAGAAGGCTTCTGGCATCGGTATTGTATCCGATTCTGAGAGGAATGCCGGCCAGAAATGTAATCAGTGCTGCTTCAAAGGCATTTTGCAACAGAATCGCCGCATCAAAACGATATTGCCTAAGCTCTTTTGCAAGTCGCAATTTGCCCCCAAAACCTTTGTGTCTTTTAGTCCCATCGTATATTAAGACGGCATCCACATGGGTACTGTTGTCAAAAACCGGCGCCACCCAGGGCTTGGCCAAAATACTAATGTGAGCCTGGGGAAAGTTATCCCGGATTGAACGCACCGCGGGCGTGGTCATGATCGCATCTCCGATCCAGTTCGTGGAACGGATCAAAAGCCGGCGAATATTTTCAGGTTTTATTGGTTTTATGTCCATTTAATAACAGGTTGGTTAATACTCAGATATCCTGCCACCAAGGCACAAAGACACTAAGATTTTATTTTATTTTCTGTGGCCTTGCCGACATGCATACAGCTAAGAGGATCAAATTCAAGCCCGTTCAGCCGTCTTAGCCAAAAGGCTGCTATGGCGAAATCAACTTATTTCTTGGTGTCTTTGTGCCTTAGTGGCTAAATATTAACGAATATTTTAACTATCCGTGTTTATCCCTAAAATCCGCGTAGTCAGTGTTCTATTTTTCCGGTTCTCTTGGCCATGACTGGTAAGGTTTGGTCTTCCAGCGTTGATGCAGCCAGAACCACTGATCCGGATATTGGCGCAAAAAAGATTCGATAACGTTATTATACAGCTGGGTATTGTCTTCCACATCACGGGTTATATCCCCGGTTTGTTGAAGCGGAATTTCCGGTAAAAACTTGGCTGTAAAACCTTCTTTTTCGCGAACCATAAAACCCGGAATCACCGGTGCCTGAGTTTTTAAGGCTAACAGTGCCAAACCACTGTTGGTACAAGCCCTATGTCCCATGAAGTCCACAAAAACACCTTCATACCAGTCGACATTCTGATCCATCAGCAGTGCAACCAGTTCGCCGCGTTCCAAGCTTCTTAGAATCGCTAACAGGCTGCGTTTTAGGGGAATCACCTTAGCCCCGAACCGGGTTCTTAAGTTAATAAAAAAACTGTCAAAGGGTTTAAAATCAAGCGGGCGATATAAAACAGTCAAAGGGTAAGCGAGCATGGCACCAATGACCGACAGAAGTTCCCAGTTGCCGAAATGGCCCGTGAGCACCAGCACTCCTTTGCCTTGTTCAAAGGCCTTTTTGATATGCGCCCGGCCTTCAATCTTAAAATATTTCATCAACTGCTGCTCGTCCAGGCTAAGGGACCAACCAATATCTAAAACAAGCTGTAATGCATTCACGAAAATCTGCTTGCCCAGCTTTCTGATCTCATAGTGATTCTTTTCGTGACCAAAGGCGCGGGTTAAATTGTCCAAAACGATGCTTTGGTGTTTTCTATCGACCAGAAATAAGAAATGACCCAAGAAATTACCAAACCTGAATGACCACTTTCGCGGTATAAATCCTATAACCCTGAACAATATCTCGATTAATTTGTAAGCAATCTTTTCTGTTTTCAACATAACCCAACAACATTAAATCATTCAGGTTCGGAAAACCCGGCTTTGAGTGCACCCCCGAAGGGTGCCGTCTGTCTCAAATGAACTAAATTAAATTACAAATCACAGATATCAAACAAATATTCCAGTTTAACCGATATGGACGCTTAAGTTATACATCATCTTTTTCCCGAAGTCCCGTTTCCCACGCTTTGGCATGCTTTAAAAACACATACCAGGCGGAATTCATGGCGATAATTAATCCCGGAATCCCGTCCAGAACACCTAATTTCCAAACATAGCACTCCAAAAATTTGCCGAGCGCATGTCCCACGCCGACCAGTACAAATCCGCTGCCGGCCGGAGGTTTTTGAGCGGCATAAATATCCGAAAACCTGTTTATAGTTTTGATCTGATCTGCAATCCCCCGGTAAACGTGGTGCAGAATCGGTTGGGAAAGCCGTTCCACCTTTCCATCAATCAGAAGTTTTTCGTGCAGGGCATCACCACTCCAACTGCCGCTTCCACGGCGAACAAGACGTACTTTATAATCCGGATACCATCCGCCGTATTTTATCCAGCGTCCTAAATAGCGGGATAATCTGGGCATGGAAAAACCGCTAACTTCCGGAGCGGTATGCAGGACGGCATCCATAATCTCCACAGCCAGAGTTCCCGCTATCTCCTCGTCGGCATCAAGGTTTAAAACCCATTCTGATGTCGTCTGCTCCATGGCAAAATTTTTTTGCTCTGCATATCCCGGCCACTCATTAAAAATAACTCTGGCCCCCAGTCTTTCACAGAGGACCTGAGTTCCATCGGTACTGCCGGAATCGACAACCACCACCTCATCTGCAAATGATGCGCTTTTCAGCAGCCGGCCGATTCGATCCGCTTCGTTCTTGGCAATTACGGCGATGCTTATTGTCGGTTTTTCCATGTTTTACAATCTCTAACCTTAACTCGAACAAGGTGAAACGTAACTTCTCAATAAATGGAGGCTACCGGTAATGAAATTTGAAAATGGCTGACTGTTTGAACGCATTAGTGAGTGTTAAGAAAAAACAGCACCTATCTGATATCTTTATAAATAATAGAGACGTAATAACCATAGATCATTCTTATTTCAATGTTATGGCCCTGTTTTTTCTTTAGACTCACTTTTGCGTGAGTTTCAGACGTTTTCAAATTTTATTACCGGTTGCCGGGCCACTGACCAGAACTTATTGAAAAGTTACGGTGAAACAATTTAACTTATTGTATTATTTCGTATTTTCAAAATTTAGCGTTATCGTGATTATTTTTTTCGTCATAAATGGAACGAATATTTCAGCTATGCTTTATTGTCCTTGCTTGTCAGCGCTTCGATCCTGCTGTTAATAAAACCGTTAAAGGCCGCCTCATCTTCGCCAAAGGCACTGTCTATGCCGATTACCGCAAGATCCATAGGCCATTTTATTCTGTGCGCAATCCGGGCATAGTCCTTTTCGGTGGTGACAAGAAAATCCGCCTGGGCTTCTTTAGCTGACCGCACTATATTTTCAAGCTCCATGACCGAATAGGGGTGATGATCCGGAAATTCCAGAGTGCCTGTCACAACACAATCCAGACCGGCTAACGTCCCGTGAAAATCATGATTATCGGCCAAACCGGAAAAGGCAAACACATGACGTCCCTTTAAAAACTCCTTTCCGAATGTAGATGATCGCCGAAATTTCTTCCCGATAGAGGCCTTTGATCCTCTGACCACAACCTTGATATTCGGGACATGAAACGTTCTAAAAATCGGTTTTCCTTTCAAATAGCGTTTAAGTTGTGCCAGATAAGTTGCTGTTTCAGAGTCGGGCGCAGCATCGGACCTTGTTAAAATAAAAGCATCGCCTCGCAAAAGCGCCGATACCGGCTCCCTCAAGATGCCTCTGGGCAATAAATGCATGTTGCCAAACGGTCGACGATAATCCAGCAGGACCAAATCAAGATCGCGCTCAAGCTTTAAGTGCTGAAAGGCATCATCAAGCACCACAACATCCGGATTAAATTCTTTAACAGCCAGCATACCGGCTTCAAAACGGTTATGCCCCACAATGACCGGGATATTTTCGAGTCTCATGGCCATCATGTAGGGCTCATCGCCTGCAATCTCAGGACCCATGAGTATTGTCCGGCCGTCACTGACAACACCACCGGTCTTTTCGGCGCGCCCCTTGTACCCTCTGCTTATGACTACAACCTTATATCCAAGGTGCTGGAAACGCTCTGCCACAAGCATTGTCATAGGGGTCTTCCCGGTTCCTCCCAGTGTCAGGTTCCCGACGGATATAACTATACAGGGAAGCCGCTTTGGCTGTAAAATTCTACGACTGTAAATATTTTGCCGTAATTTTACACATCCTCCATAAACAGACGATAGCATTAACAAAAAAGCTCCAAACGACAAAACGGAACTGCCGGTGCTGTCGGCGCCGTTGGCCATTATGGCTTCAATTTTCTTAATAATCCTGTCCATGATATATTTTTTAAATGACAAATAACGACTGACAAATGACTAAGTTCGATTTTGGAAACATGCCTCGATCACCTTCAGTGTTTTATCAACAGCGCCTTTGTTGTCGTTAAAGACTTTAAATGCATTTTTTCCCATCTCTTGAGCTTTTTGATGATCTCTTAAGAGCATGGAGACTGTTTTATACAGGCTTTCAGCGTCTTGCACCCGGAAGGCTCCTCCTGCTGCCACCAGCATGTTAGAAATTTCAGCAAAGTCACTCATATCATGTCCGAACATGACCGGTTTGCAAAATACGGCCGGTTCAAGCGGATTGTGCCCGCCGCAATCGACAAGACTGCCACCCACAAATGCTACGTCAGCCAGGGCATACAGTTTTTTTAAAACCCCTATGACATCGACGACAATTACATCGAATGTACTATCCGGTGCTATTTTATCCAGCACTCCCATAAGAACAGTATAAAATCCGGCCGATTCAAAAATACGCTGAACAGATCCGGCACGCTCCGGATCTCTGGGGGCAACTATCAAAAGAAGTTCGCTAAATTCTTTTTTCATCTTCGTAAATACTTCAAGCAGTATGGCTTCTTCTCCTTTATGAGTGCTGCCGGCCAATATAACTTTTTGTGACGGTTGTATGTGAATCGATCGCCGTAACTTTTTAATTTCCGATGCCGGCAGGGACTGACCTGCCTGCTCAAATTTAATGTTTCCGGTAACCGTTATCCTGCCTAACGGAATACCAAGGGCTCTGAAGCGTTCGGCATCCTCCATGGACTGCGTGCAAATGCCTGCAAAGGACAAAAATACTGGTTTAGAAAAAACAGCCAGGCGTTTATATCCCCTAAAAGACCTTTGGGACAGTCGCGCGTTGACAAGTACTACCGGTACATTGCGCTTTTTCATTTCAAACAAAAAATTTGGCCAAATATCCGACTCAACGATAACAACAAAGGCCGGATCTATTTTTACGGCCATGTGCTTAACGGACAAAGCCAAATCATAGGGATAAAAAAAGACGGCATCCACCGTGTCTTTAAAACGCTCATTGGCAATCTCAAATCCAGTTTTAGTGGAAGCAGAAACGAAAATTTTTCTGTTTTTGAAATGATTGATTATTCCCGCGACCAGAGGCTCAGCCGAAAGAACCTCTCCCACCGATAAGGCATGCACCCATATGGGCTTTTTCTCCAGGCAGCAGCTTCTGTTTAGTCTGGTGGCTTTAACTACTTTCTGCACTCCCAGTCTTTGAAGCACCGTCTTCCGCCGCTTGTCTGATATAAGAACAATCGGAAGTATCAGAGGAAATCCCAGAATGATCACAATTAAAAACAAGATATTATACAGAACAATCATGCTTCGCATCTTTAACATAAATACCCGATTCGTAACCGTTCACGGAATCTATGAAATCCCAAATTCCAAGCATCAAATTCCAAATATTTGGAATTTCCACTAACTCAACTACTCCTTGAATGGATACCCCGATTCTTTTAATCTGCATTTAATAATATCAAAGTTCCAACACATAAAAAAATAAAGTTTGCCGTCCAGGCGGCCAGAAAGGGAGGCAGCATTTCTCCATAACCAAGCGAAATACATAAACTGTAGAATATCCAGTAAAGAAATGTTATGCCGACCCCATATGCGATGCTCACCGGCAAGCCGTCTGTAACACTGCCTCTAACAGCTATACCTGCTCCCAACATACCCATGATGATGCAAACAAGTGGAAAAGCTACTTTGGCGTAAAGGTCTACCCGGTAGGCGGCTGCATTGTATCCTTCCATTTCAACCTTTTTGATATATTCAAGAAGTTCCTTGAAATTCATCTCTTCCGACTTAATAATCACCTGGCTTAAATTGTCAGGCGCAAAATCAAACGTCTCGCTTAGTCTTTCGTGAAATGTTATTTTGTAGCTACCGTCATTTTTATTAAGATTTTGCTCCATAACATTATCAAGCAGCCATGGGCCTTGTTTGAAAACACCCTTTTCAGCATCGACTCTTCTTATAAGTTTGAACTTCTCATCAAATTGATAAAGGGTGATTCCATAGAGGGTTATAATTTTCGGATTGAAATATGCTATATGTGTGATCGAACGGTTACCTTTAATCCAAATGTTTTTTTCCTTTGAAATTACAGCTAATTCCTTTCTGACTTCCCTGAGCCATATCTGGTTGGCTTTTCCCATGGTGATGGGAACGATAGATTCGGAAAAGAAAAAAAGAAGGATGCTGAAAACAAGCCCCATCACAAGCACCGGCTTTAACAGGTAAAAGATGCTAACGCCGCTGCTTTTTAAAGCAACGATTTCATTGTTCCTGACCATAAGACCAAAAACAACCAGAACTGCAAGCAGAATACAAACCGGAAGGATCTGGACGATAATAAAAGGTATCTTTAATAAAAAAAAAGTTAAAGCTTTCGAAAGCGGCAGCTTAGCTTCCATGAAATCATCGATTCTTTCAAAAAAATCGACGGCAACATATATGCCGACAACCATTGCCAACATCATCCCAAAGTATTTAGAAATCTGTATCGCCAGGTATTTATGTATTATCGACATGATTTCCGAAACATAACTCGTTTAAGCAATGCCGGCAAATATCTGATATTCACCGGACGCTCTTTGGCTGTTCTGTCGAGCAGAAACAGACCCAAACCACCCATAACAACATTAGGAAGCCACATGCCTATCACCGGAGGATAAACACCGGCTTCACCAAAAACCCACCCGGCCGACAACATCAAGTAATAAAGCAAAAAGAAAAAAAGCCCCAGACCCAAACCAAACGATCTTTTAGCTGACTGCGACTGTATTCCCAAGGGAACGGCCAGAATCCCAAGGGCAAAACATGCAAAGGCGATTGAAAATTTCTTGTGAAATTCTGTCAGTGCAGTAAAGTATCGGACATCTTTTTTTGAAAAGGTTTGTATGTACTGACGCAGTTCAACAAGATTCATCTCTTTTTCGTCTTTGGGCCGTCCCTTGGCCGCAGAAATTGTCCTCTCTAAATCGAGGTTAATGTCATAGGTGTTAAATTTGATGGAATGCGTCGCCTGGTTCTTAATATCGACCTGATTGATGCTTCCGTCATACAGTCGCAAATGAAAAGACGGACTATCGGCTTGCTTAAATATATTTCCCCGCGGGGCGACCACGGTGCTAACGATATTTTTATTTCTTTTATCCTCAATAAAAATATTGATAAGGGTTTTACTTTTTAAATCGATTTTATTCATATACAGCATAACGTCTTTAAAGCTGTCATTAAAAGTCCTTTCTTTGAGTCCAATATTGGCATTAGATGAAACGACTTCAAGTGTCAGGTCTTTAAACGACAACCTTCCCCACGGCACCCCGTAAATAGACATAAACCCGGTAAGCAAAAATCCCAATAAGCAAAAAAGCATCACCGCTGGAAGCAGCCTGTAAATACTAAACCCGCCGGCTTTTAAGGCGACGATCTCATTATCGTCGGACAATCGAAGAAACGTCAGAAGTATGCTCATCATAATGGACAGAGGTATCACAAATTCAAGGAAATGGGGTATGGAATAGAACAGCAGTAAAAAAACCGAGGATATGCTGATCTTGTAATTTACAATCATTTTGGTAATATCGAGTATTTTTGCCATCAGGAAGACAAAAGTGAAAAATCCTATATTGAGGATAAAGGGTGGAATCATCTCTGTGAAAATATATCGATTTACAATTGAGTTGATTTTCATAACAGGCAGGCGGTGTTTATAACTTGAACCGTCATAATTTGCGCTTTTAGATTCTTAAATTTGGACAAGATAAATCAGGTTTCCTCATTGATGATTTTCGATTGATGATTTAAGAACGGAATCTATGAAATCCCAAATTCCAAGCATCAAATTCCAAATAAATCCCAAATATCAAGCACCAAATTCCAAACACCATGCCAAAAGCAGGTAAGAATCTCAAATTCCAAATACTAATGACCTAAACTGTTTTGATTTTTCCAGTATTGATGAAAATATCTTTTTCAATTCATTTGCCTCTTGTATCAGATTTGGGCATCATTAGCATTCTTCAAGATCATATACTGGTTTGTTATTTGGGATTTTGGTCATTGGTATTTGCCTGCCCTGTTAAATAAATCGTAGATTTAATGCGAAGCATTATTTAACAGGGTGAAAGATTTGTATTTTGGTGCTTGGAATTTTCATGATTTTCATAAGCCAGTAACTTTATTTATTCCAAGCAATTAACTGTTTAAATGACGTGGCCCCGGGGGTCCATTATATATTCAATCCAGTTTGTCATGAAAATATCGGAAAATTGATAAGGCCCTTCAAGGGTTCTAAGCAGGATTCCCTTTTTAACCAGAGAGTCAAGAGATGCTTTGATGGAAGATGAAGGTCCGATGCCGTGGGTGAGTTGAAACTCTTTTGAAAAAGGTTTTAAACCGGGTGTACGGCTCAAAGCGATTAAGAGCTTTTTTTGTTGCTGGGATGCCGAGCGCCACAGCAATTCATAGTGAGGCGAGTCTTGCTGAGCGATGATCACCGGCAGCGTATCGATCATCGCTGGTGTGATAACACGATCATCCCGGGCAATTTCCCACAGAATATTACAGAGCCTCTGAATATTGTGCGGGATATTTTGGCCCAATTCAAAGATTTTATGCAAATCCTGCCTGTTTGCCGTGTATCCTCCTTTTTGAAGCCAGTTTACGATAAAATCCGAAT
The DNA here is from genome assembly GCF_036446775.1 of Candidatus Desulfatibia sp. Taxonomy (NCBI): domain Bacteria; kingdom Pseudomonadati; phylum Thermodesulfobacteriota; class Desulfobacteria; order Desulfobacterales; genus Candidatus Desulfatibia; species Candidatus Desulfatibia sp. Next base: position 1,522 of record NZ_JAZFTO010000144.1, on the reverse strand, counting down.
AGGCATCTTGGCTGATTGGGCCAAGGTTCATAATGCGGCCCAGTTTGTAAAATGCTCGTTTGCGATCCTTTACCATTGAAAGCATGACTGATTCTTCGGAACCGGAGAAAATATAACCGATATGTTCATGTTGTTGAATTTCGGAACGCAGCGCCTTTTCAAGGTGCCTACCGTTAAATTTGATAAGATCAGAGAATTCGTCGATAATAACAACCAATTTGCGATTTTTTTTACCTGCTAACGTTTCGGCGTGATTCATTCCTTCAATCAGTGCAGCAATTCCATCTTTTTCCTGTACAACGACTTCAACACCGGCGGTCAGCGAGCCGTCGTGTCCGACTGATACTTTGGGTCGCAGCCGATGCAAACCAGATAACATTTTTATCAATTTGTCGGTATTGGTTTCAAGTCCTTTGGAGGCCGTGTGCGTGAACGTTTCGGCAAAGCTTTTTATATCCGGGCAGGCATTGAGGTCGATGTAAGCGGACGACAATCCAATTTCATCCAGCGTATCCATCAAGTTGAACAGAAGGCAGGTTTTACCGTAGCGTCTCGGAGAAACCAGAAAAACCCTGCTGAGGTTTTCCATTTCGCGCGTAAGTTCATCCAATTCTTCCGTGCGGTCGGCAAAGTAGGGTCCGCGAACAATACCGCCGAATTTAAACGGGTTGTCCATAACCATCGACCTTTTCGTTAATAACGTTTCGCTAATTACGATACGTCATTAACGTACTGCATAACATGTTATCATGTCAAGAAAAAAGGATCCTAAACTGAGCGTTTCAAATTAGGTAGGAGTAAAATTCTTTTTTTGTAAGTCCCGACTGTTGGATCATGCGACCAAGAAGCTTATGGCCATACTTTTCTTTTTTGCTTTTCAGGTGGTCAACCGTTACAATGCGGCGTTGCCCCTTAGTATAACCCTCCCATTGGGCATGACTTGCTTTTTGGCGTTTTACGCTAAACCCAAGGGCTTTTAGAATGCTTTCTACTTGGCGCCGGTCGAGTGGTGGATACTGCCCGCCCATTAACAACTACTGGACAGATGAAAAGGGATAAGTTCCTTAAATGTAATGTTGCCAGGGAAGTCTCTAAACGATATTACCAGTCTTATAAAATAGTAGTTTAACCAGTCAAGAATTGGAGCGCGTCTTGAAAGCAAGGCAGGAACCGAGTCGGCATCGCTTGTATCAAGTACGGTTTCAATATAACTTTCGATCATTTCATGAAGCTTGCTCCTCAGCTCTTCTACAGTTTCAGCTTCAGCGGCCAAATTAAAGTTCAGGCAGATTCCATGCCACCCGCCACTGGCCAAGCGGGAACCATAACATTTTAATACTAATTTTGAGGGTGAAACCTGTGCCATAAGCATACCCCCTTTCGGTTTGGTTGGGTTACCGTTTATTTTAAAGTCTCTATTGAGGGTTTTTGTCAAGTATTTTCGCTTTACCACTCTATATATAGACTTTCATATTATTATACAAGATAGAGTAATGGCAATACGGCTCTGTAGCCCATATCG
>NZ_JAZFTO010000143.1:0-26955 GCF_036446775.1 Candidatus Desulfatibia sp. | reverse complement strand
AATTTCTTGCCATCCCTTTTGTTTCGTATGGTTGCGGGACCCGGTTTTTTAACGGGGAATATCGTTTTTTCAGACCGATGCCTTACCACTTGGCTATGCCGCCTTAAAAAAAAAATGGAGCGGGAAAGGGGATTTGAACCCCCGACTTCGACCTTGGCAAGGTCGCACTCTACCACTGAGTTATTCCCGCTCAATGTTATAATTTTACTAAATATTTATTTTGGTTTTGTCAACAAATATTTTCTTCAACCTGCCATTCTCACCAACCTAAGTATTCATTTACTGGACGTTCTAAACTAAGTACACGTAATCGAACTTACGAATTAGAACATTAAGCCCGCATGAGGCCCCTGAACTTAATAAAATAGTCGGCCCCGGATAACAGGGTCAATGCCAGGGCCGCCCATAAAAATACGGACCCGATTGCATGAAAATCGATAGTAAAATATTGAAAATGTATTAAAAGAGGTATTATGGCGGCTATCTGAAATCCGGTTTTATATTTTCCAAGGCGCGATGAGGAGATATCCTTTCCCTTTTGGGCGGCAATATTTCGCAGGCTGGTGACAGCAAGCTCCCGCCCGATGATAATACAAACCAGCCAGCCCGGAATCCATCCCAGCGACGCCAGCATTATAAAAGTGGCAGAAACCAGCAGTTTATCTGCAAGCGGGTCCATGACCTTGCCGAAATTTGATACAAGCCCCTTGCGCCTTGCAAAAAAACCATCCAGAAAATCGGTTATGGCCGCAACACTGAATAAAACGGCAGCCACAAACGTAAACAACCTGCCGGGAAACAACAGCAAAATTACAATCAGCGGAACTGCGGCAATGCGAAACAGGGTTAGATTATTGGGGTTGCTAAATATCTCTTTCATCTACCCACCCGAAAACATAGTCCTTGCATCTAAAGTCGTCGTTTTTTATTTTTTTTGTGATTTTTCCCAGTCGTCAATAAAAGCTTTGATACCCTTGTCTGTCAGCGGATGGGCAGCCAGTTTGGCCAACACGTCAAAGGGGATGGTGGCAATGTCAGCTCCGATAAGGGCTGAATCCAGGACATGCAACGGATTGCGCACACTTGCTACAATGATCTCGGTATCAAAGGCGTAATTACTGTATATTTCCACAATCTGTTCGACCAGCAGGATCCCTTCCTGGGACAGGTCATCGAGACGGCCGATAAACGGGCTGACAAAGGTCGCACCGGCTTTGGCCGCCATCAGAGCCTGCAAAGGTGAAAATACCAGAGTTACATTTGTTTTGATTTCCTCTTCAGTAAGTTGGCGAGTGGCCTTCAAGCCGTCCACGGTCATGGGAATCTTAACGACTATATTTGCGTGAATCCCTGCCAGGTCCCGAGCTTCCTTGATCATGCCCTCGGCATCCAGGCTGATAACCTCAGCACTGATGGGACCATCCACTACTGCGCAAATCTCTTGGATGATCTCTTTAAAATCACGTCCTTCTTTGGCTATGAGACTCGGATTGGTAGTAACGCCGTCAACCATCCCCATACTGTGGGCTTCTTTGATTTCGTTTATGTTTGCTGTGTCAATAAAAAATTTCATCTGCGAGAACCTCCTGTGCAATAACTTCGGAATCTATTTTTTTAAACGCCTGTCAATAAATTTATCTCTGCATTCCGGGCTGCAGAAATACAAATCCTGACCGTCGGTCTTTAGATGTACACCGTCTCTTTGGGGAAAATAGACTTCACATACAGGGTCTTTGACCATCACGTCATCGATCTCACCGGCGGCTTTGCCGGCAAACGTTTTTGAGGTTGATGCGCTTGGCAGCATCCAGGCCTTCAACGTCCGGTAACCAAGGTATATTAAACCCAAAAAGATCAGTAGTCGCATTAATACTCAACCACCCTTTGCCTATCTTCTCCCAGATTATCTAAAAGATGCTGCACATCTTTTTTGTAAACCGGGTGAATAAATGTGGGATCTATATCACAAATAGGCTTTAACACAAAGCATCTTTTGTGCATTCGAGGATGAGGAATTACAAGCAAAGATGTTTTAAGCACTAAATCATCATAAAATATAATATCCAGATCCAGAATCCTGGGACCAAACTTTAGCGGGTCGCGGACTCGACCGGCACTGCGCTCAATTGACTCTAATGTTTTTAACAGCTGAAAAGGATCGAGGGTGGTTTCAATTTTGAACACTGCGTTGACAAACCAATCCTGATCGAGATAGTCAACAGGCGCGGTTTTGTAAAACCGTGAAATGTCAGTTAGTGCGGCTGTGCCGGTTCTTATCAGGGCATCAATACCATTTTGGCAGTTTAAACGTTTGTCTCCGATGTTGGATCCGGTACCAATGTAAACCGTATGCTTTTTCATGTGCGATCATGCCATAGGGGTCAATAAGGGCCCCCGACCATTCTAGATTTAGTCCTTTTCTTTTTCTGCAATTCGATTTTTCGTTTCAGCCGTTTGATCAAGTGGGCCGGGGAATCCTTGGCAAGAACATGGCTGAACTGAGTCCGGTAATTTTTAATCAGGCTCACCCCTTCTATCTTCACGTCATAAACCCTCCAGATGTCATTGCGCTTCAACATGCTGTAAACAATTGGGATATCCACACTGCTTCTGAGTATCTTGGTCGTAACACGGGCCTTTGAGTCTGAAACCATTTTCTGGCCCAGATAAAGAACTTTTTCTTCTTCGTAGCCCCCTTGTATCTTATCAACATAAGTGCTTTCAAGTAATTCTGCAAAAAGATCGGTAAACTCTTTTCTCTGCTGCGGGGTGAATTTTTTCCAATTGCGGGCCAGGGCCAGTTTAGCCATTACTGGAAAATCAAAGACTTGTCTGATAGTCTCCCAAATTTCCTCCCGTTGTGCATCTTCCCGGGCGGCATCCTGATACTGTGGATCTTTCAGTATGCCGAGGAGCTGATCAACAGGCACCTTAAGTGCATCAAGGGGCTCCATGCCGTTTGCTGAGCAGGGTATACCGACAATCAATGCAAAGATTACGGACATTATTTGTTTTCTCATTATTTTCCTTTTAAAACCTTTTTTCATTGCCACTAAGACACCAAGGCACGAAGAATATAATACTAATTTAAATTGTCCGATTGGTTTAATTAGTTTTATTTGTTAACCAACCAAACCAATGGAACCAATTTAACCAATAAAACTGAATCATTAAGGTTGATAATTCATACACTTTCTTTGTGTCTTTGCTGGCCCGGTTAGGTACTAGAATCTGTTTCAAAACCTTCAGTCGGGTTTAAGGTCAAGGCGGGATGAAAGTTTCAACCGCAGGAATATATATAATATTTCGAGGATTGAGACTTTCAGCCCAACACAGAGATTGGGCCCGAGGGGAGGTTTTGAAACAGATTCTAGATCCCGCCAAACACATACTTGCTTATCAGTTCCTCCAAATCCATGGCTGATTCAGTTTCTATGATCGTATCCCCCGGCTTGAGGATCTCATCCGAGCCGCCGGGAGTCAGGTTGATATACTTGTCTCCGATCAGGCCCGCGGTTTTAATCGAGGCGATAACATCATCGGTCAAAACAACTCCCTTTTGAATCTTCATCTTTACAACCGCCACCATTTCTTCTTTGTCCAGGGAGATGGAATCGACTTTGCCTATTTGAACCCCGGCCACTTCCACCGAAGCCCCGATATTGAGTCCTGAAATAGACTGAAATTGTGCGCTGACAGAATAATGATCTCCTCCGAACCATTCCATTTTACCTAACCTAATGGTCAGATATCCAACGCATATTATTCCAATGAGCACAAAGATACCTACTGCTGTTTCAACTGATGATTTGTTCATGGATCCTCCCATCTATAGTTGAATTCGTGACTTTTTACGAGATTAACAAACTTTAAATTCAAATAATTCGTTTTGAGCAGATTCTGCCATGGCAACTATGTGCTCTATCTTACTGTCTTGCTGTGCTTCTGCAAACCCGGCGTCAACAGAAAAACAGAATTCGGGATACGGCCGTATCCCGATAATGTCTTCTGCTTTTAGTTCTTTCGCCAGTTTATCACAAACCATCCGGGCTTGATCAATGTCGGTATTTGGAAGAACTGCAAGGATTTTGTCTAACCCGTAACGAAAACAGATATCAGTGATTCTCAAATGGTTTAATATTTGAACTGAAAAATTTTTCAGCACGGTCTGGGCTTCCGCATGCCCTATGATTTCATTTATCTCTTCCATATTATTTATTGATAATAAAATGATGGAAAAAACAACCTGATGGCGTTGCAGCCGGGCCATCTCTTCCAAAAATCTTTTCTCTCCCTGCAATTGGGTATGCATGCCGGTCAGATCGTCGCGGCGGCTTTCCAGGCCCCTGATAAACTGTTGAACCTCCGGAACTGTAGTTTGCTGGATTTCCTTGGGGGTTCCTTCAATAATAATTCGCCCTTCTTCCAGCATGGCCACGCGCTGCGAAAAATAGAAAATATCCGGTATTGCATGGCTGACCACCACGCCTGTGAAGCCAAACTTTTTTTGATAGTCTGCAATCATGCTGTGTACGGCGTTTTTGCGAATCGGATCCAGCCCGGTAGTAGGTTCATCAAACAGGACAATCTCTGGATCGGTCACCAGGGCTCTGGCAAGAGCCACTCTTTTTTGCATGCCGCCTGAGAGTTGGGAAGGATATTTGTCGTCAATATCGCTCAGGTCCAGCTGTTGCATTATGTTCCGAATCCGTTTTTTGATCTCGGCTTCGGGCAAAGATTGCTTTTCTTTAAGGGGCATAGCAATGTTTTCAACGACAGACAAGGAATCGAAGAGGGCCGAACCCTGAAACAAGTAGCTTATTTTGCTTTTAAAGACCTGTCGTGCGCTCTTTTTCATTTCTGAAAGCGGCTGTCCCTGGAAAAGGATTCTACCCGAATCAGGTTTCAAAAGCCCTATTATATGTTTGAGCAAAACGCTTTTGCCAACACCGCTTTTTCCGATGATGGTGGTGACCGCTCCTCTGTAAATACTTAGATTTACGCCATTTAGGATCTGTTTTTGGCCAAATTTTTTAAAAACGTTTTCAAGTTCGATAAGCGGTTGGTTCATAAGCCTTTATAGTAAAAAAGATGTAAGTATATAATCGACGATCAGAGTCAGAACACAGGAAGCGACGACTGCTGAAGTAGTTGCATGACTTACCCCTTTGGCCCCGAAACCTTCGGCCCGGGTGTGGGTAAAATAGCCTTGGAAGCAGCAGATAGTGGTTACAACTACCGAAAAAACAAGCGATTTAATAAACCCGCCTGAAACATCCTTCAGCAGGACACTCGATTGGACTTTGGCAAAATAGATTCCAGGGTTTATGCCCAGCAAAATCGAACCTGTAAGATACCCTCCGAAAATTCCTACCACGTCAAAAATTGCTGTAAGTAAAGGGAAACTGATAAAAGCAGCAGCCATTCGAGGGCTGAACAAAAAGCGTACAGGGTCGATATCCATTGTTTCCAGTGCATCGATTTGTTCAGATATACGCATTATTCCTATCTCGGCAGCCATGGCCGATCCAGCCCGGCCTACGACCATAATAGCGGTCAGCACCGGACCCATTTCACGGATCAATGAAAGGGCAACCGCCGCACCCAGCAGCCCTTCCGATCCGAATTGCACCAGCGTATAATATCCCTGAAGCCCTAAAACCATGCCCGTAAATGCCCCCGTCAGACAAATAACAAAGATAGATTTTGTGCCTATAAAATAGACTTGCTCAATGATTTTGGATATCTGCAAGGGAAGAGAAAAGATGTGAAAAAAGCCATGAGAAAAAAAGATGGCAATTCTTCCCATCTCCTGGATCGGGGAAATAGCCCGTCTGCCAAGAGAGGCCAGCGTGGTTTTCGCAACAGCAAAGCGCATCAGTAATCGTATCCAGCTAAAGAAAACAGTATTATCTTATGCAAAATCAACTGACCGGCAACAGATAGTCAGCCAGCCGGGAAGATGTTTTGCGTAAATTTAGACTTAAAAGTCGTGAAATTCCTTTAAGGATTTTTATGCCGGTTTCAGGATGGTTTTTTAGTATCTCATCAAAATTTTTCTGTGTTAATGTGAGAAAAGAGGTTTCTGTACGGGCTTTAGCGGTTGCTGACCGGGGGAAATTATCAATAACTGACATTTCACCAATTGAGCGCCCTTTTGGTAACGAAGCGATAACGACTTCGTTGCCAGGTGAAGATCCCTTAATAATATCAACAGTTCCCTCCAATACAAAGCAGACAGAATCGCCTCGGTCCCCTTCCTGAAAAATAATTTCACCTGCTTCGATTTCAGAATAATCCATATGACCCGCCACAACTTTCAATTCATTTTCCCTGAGCCCGTCAAATAAGGGAGAGTATATAAGCGAGTCAATGATAGTCTCTTTTATTTCCCTTTCGCTTTTTGACTGAGTCTTTTTCACTTTACTATCTCCTGTTTAGATTTAGTCCGGGGTATTTTGTTTCTTATCGGCCGGTTGTTAAAAATACTTGAATCAATTAAAGCGTCATGGCGGAGAATGCGCTCGCTGTTACATTTGGGTTTAGATCGGCAAAAACCAGCAAATAAAAGCGCGTTAAAGCGAACATTGATGTGGCTTTAAGAATATACCTTAGGGAGCTTCAAAAGTTTTAAAAGAACTGTTTTTTATCACCTCGTAAGCCTTTTCAAGGGCTTCATCCAGCTTCTCCGGTTTGGTTCCGCCGGCCTGTGCCATATCCGGTCTGCCGCCGCCGCCGCCTCCCACAACCGCTGCGACCTGCTTGACAATCCGGCCGGCATGAAACCGGTCGGTCAGATCTTTAGTAACGATGACGATCAGCAGGGCCTTGTCTTCTGCAGTACCACCCAGAACAACGATGCCCGACTTTATTTTATCCTTGAACCTGTCGGCCAGGTCTCTCAAGGCTGCCGGCTGGTCAACCGCAACCTTTTTGGCAAGGACCTTGATACCATCAATGGATTTAACGTCAGCTTCGATGTCATTGACCGATGTGGAGGCGATTTTTACCTTTAAACGATCGACTTCTTTTTCAAGAAATTTCTGATGGGATAATATTTTCTCGAGCCTTTGGGGCACCACTTGGGGTCGTTCTTTGAGCAGGCGGGCTGTATCATCCATCAACTTTTCGCTTTTCTGAATATGAGCCAGTGCCGCCCCGCCGGTCAAGGCTTCGACCCGCCTTACGCCTGAAGCCACGCTCGATTCTTCGATGATTTTGAAAAAACCGATATCTCCGGTAGCTCCTGTATGCGTTCCACCGCAAAGTTCTTTGCTGAAATCGTTTAAAGAAACCATCCTGACCCGGTCACCGTATTTTTCTTCAAAAAGTGCGGTAGCACCTGTTTTGAATGCTGCTTCAGCCTCCATCTCCACGGTCTCAACCGGTACGTTTGCACGCACCCGCTGGTTGACGATGGTTTCAATTTCTATCAGTTCTTCAGGGGTGGTCTGGGAAAAGTGGGTGAAATCGAAACGCAGCCTGTCCGGTGCCACCAGGGATCCGGCCTGTTTGACATGATCTCCAAGAACTTTGCGCAAAGCAAAATGGAGTAGATGAGTGGCGGTATGATTGCATTCGATGCAACTACGCGCGACCCTGTCGACCGTAAGGATTACATTCTGCTCTTTTATTATTTTTCCTGAAACGATTTCTCCTATGTGAATGATAAGTCCGGCCGGATCCTTAACCGTGTTGGTAACCGACATCTCAAGATCCGGGCCGGTGATTTTTCCAACGTCACCGACCTGACCGCCGGCCTCACTGTAAAAGGGCGTTACTTCAGTGATAACTTCAACCTGCTGGCCGCTGCCCGCCTCGGAGATTTCCCGGCCTTCCTGCACCAGAAGAAGTACCTTTGAGTCACAGGTTGTCGCATCGTAGCCGACAAACTCCGGCATGACACCTTGGGCCGAAAGGTTTTTGTAGGCTTCACTGATTTCGGCAAACGCCGCCACTGATCCGGACTTGGCGCGCTGCTGTTCCATGGCGCTGTCAAATCCACGCATGTCAAGATCCATTTCTTCGTCCCTGACCACGTCCTGGACAATATCCACCGGGAATCCGTAGGTGTCATAAAGCTTAAAAATCAAATCTCCCGGCACCCGGGTTTGACCTTTGGCCTTTAGATCTTCAAGGCCATCGTTTAAAAGCCTGAGGCCGTGATCAAGTGTTTCTGAAAAGCGTATCTCTTCGTTATTGATCACATTGGTGATATATGCTTTGGCGTCGACAAGATCGGGATAAGCCGGTTTCATGATATCAAAAACTACTTCCGCTGTTTTATGGAGAAACGGATCGGTCAGGCCTATGTTACGGCCATAGCGGATCGCCCTGCGCATGATGCGGCGCAGCACATAACCTCTGCCTTCGTTGGAAGGCATGATACCGTCGCCGATAAGAAATGCAGCGGCCCTGCTGTGGTCGGCAATAACTTTCATAGCCACATCCGCTTCCCACGACTGCCCCAACCGCTTTTCAGCCAGATCTTCTACTTTTTGCATGATGGGCCGGATCAGATCGATATCATAATTCGTGGGCACATCCTGAATGAGAGCAATCAGCCGTTCCAACCCCAACCCGGTGTCAATACTCGGTTTGGGAAGCGGGTCCATCTTGCCGGATGCGTCGCGGTTGAATTGCATAAACACCAGATTCCAGATCTCCAAATACCGGTCACATTCACATCCGACCCCGCAATCCGGCCGGTCGCATCCGTATTCCTCTCCGCGGTCCATGTGAATTTCACTACAGGGCCCGCAGGGGCCGGTATCGCCCATTGCCCAGAAATTATCCTCTTCGCCAAACCGTAAAATTTTTTCCTCCGGCACCCCGATGTTCTTATGCCAGAGTTCATGGGCCTCGTCATCGTCAAGATAAATCGAAACCCAGAGCTTGTCTGCTGGCAATCCATAGCTGTTTGTCAGCAAATCCCAGCCAAAATCGATGGCTTTTTCCTTGAAGTAATCACCAAAAGAAAAATTGCCCAGCATCTCGAAAAAGGTATGATGCCGGGCGGTATAACCGACATTCTCAAGGTCGTTATGTTTACCTCCGGCGCGCACGCATTTTTGAGTGGTAGCCGCCCTGACATAACCTCTTTTTTCTTCGCCTAAAAAGCAGCGCTTAAACTGTACCATCCCGGCATTGGTGAACAGCAAAGTGGGATCATCGGATGGAACAAGCGACGAACTTCTTACAACCCGGTGGTCATGTTTTTCAAAATATTCAAGAAATTTTTTGCGTACTTCGTTGCCAGTCATAGATTGCTCCATTTGCGTGTTAGTTTCTTTATTCGTCAGTCTCTGTAATTTGCTCTTTGCTTTTTGAAAGTCCCAATTCTTCCCTGGTCTTGGTCAATACCGCATCGTGGATATCTACATTTTCCTTTAAAAATCCGACTACGTTTTGTCGTCCCTGGCCGATTCGCTCCCCTTCAAATGAATACCAAGAACCGCTTTTATCTATCACGCCGGCATCAACACCCACGTCAAGGAGATCGCCGATTTGCGAGATGCCTTCACCATATATAATATCGAATTCAGCTTCCGTAAAGGGCGGCGCCATTTTATTTTTGACAACACGCACTCTTGTGCGATTTCCCACAATCTCCTGGCCCTCTTTGATCGCACCGGTCCGGCGGATATCAAGCCTGACCGAAGCATAAAACTTAAGCGCATTCCCTCCGGTGGTTGTCTCCGGATTTCCAAAGACAACACCAATTTTCATACGAATCTGATTAATAAAAATAACAGAAGTCATGGTCTTGCTGATGCTTCCGGCCAGCTTTCTTAAGGCCTGGGACATCAGCCGGGCTTGAAGCCCCATGTGGGAATCTCCCATCTCCCCTTCAATTTCGGCCCTGGGAACCAGCGCAGCAACTGAATCGATAACGATGATATCTATGGCACCGCTTCTTACAAGCATATCGACAATCTCAAGGGCCTGTTCCCCGGTATCAGGCTGAGCAACCAAAAGTTCATCACAATTAACGCCAAGTCCTTTGGCATACGAAACGTCCAGGGCATGCTCAGCATCGACAAAAGCGACAATACCGCCCTGTTTTTGGGCCTCAGAAACGGCATGCAGTGCCAGGGTTGTTTTGCCGGATGATTCCGGACCATAAATCTCAACAACCCTGCCCCTGGGAAGCCCCCCTATTCCCAGCGCTTTGTCAAGAGCAAGCGAACCGGTTGGTATGACCGGCACATCTACAATGGGACTGCTTCCCAGCTTCATGATAGAGCCTTTGCCGAACTGTCGCTCTATCTGAACCATAGCGGTCTCGACCGCCTTTTTCTTCTCCGGTGAAATGCTCATGATATCCTCCTATAAAGAAGTGCCTAAAATTTGTCAATTTACAAAAGTGTTTTGTATGATGAATTCGGTTTTCTACGACGCCATCAAAGATGATGATCTCGTAAAAAGTCACGAATTCAACTATAGATGGCTAAGTAAAAAGGTTCATATACAAGGCGTAGTACTTTTTCAGGAACGAGGCCATACATGTAGTATGCCGAGTGTCTGAAAAAATACTACAACGCAGTAGATGGGACTTTTTACGACGCCATCAAAGATGTCTCGTTCAATTTTGTATATACAGCTCCGGTGGGTTTCAACTCGCTCTTAAACAAAGCAACCGTATCGGTAACAAAAGGCTCTGATTCAAAGCCTGCAAATTCTTTGACAGCCTCCAGAAGCTTCTTCGGGTCGATCTTATTTTTAACGCGACCCAAGGTTAAATGTCCCTTAAACTTTCTTTTCTCCTTTGGGAAACCGTTTGCCGCCAACTTTTCGTCAAGCGCTTTTTGCAATTTCTGCAATTGGTTGATTTGGCCGGCAAGACCCACCCAGATCACACGGGGACGCTTTATACTCGGAAAGGCCCCTATCCCTTTTGCAGCTATCGATATCGGTGCAAACCCTCTGGCTGACTCAAATATCGCCTGGTGAATCTTCTCGGTCTGCATCTTTTGGATGTTACCTAAAAATTTAAGGGTAAGGTGAATGTTCTGCGGACGAACCCAGCGCACTTTAAATCCATAGGGCTGTAGCCTTTCCTGAATCCTGCCGATTGAATCAATTATTTGTTCGGGAAGTTCGATCGCTATAAATGTCCGTATGGTATCAGACATACAATTCTATCCTAATTGAGTCAAACTCAATTGGTTGCTTGCGCGTTGCGCGGATTACAAAGTACGGCGTTGGGAAGTTTTCGTAGAGTAACCTCCTTTTCGACCTTGCATTTATCTGCTGGTAAGTCTTGTTAATTTTATGTTCTGTCATTTGTGGCTACTCCCGTTTCGTTTCAAGTCACTTACAGCTTCTATTTTGGCTGTGATATTATTCTTTATCCAAGCCGCATCCCACCACTCAACGGGATTTACAAACGTATCATTAACCAGCATACCAAAATGGAGGTGATCACCGCCGGCCAGGCCCGTATTTCCGGTACGGCCTATAATCTCACCTTTTGCTACGATTTGTCCCTCTGAGACGTTAACAGCGCTCATATGCGCATACATGCTGAACAGCCCAAAACCATGGTCAAGGAGGACTGTTTTTCCGTAAATTCCGAGGGAACCTGCAAACACGACTTTTCCCTTGTTGGATGCCGGAACCGGTGAATGGACCACAGAGGCCAGATCAATGCCCAAGTGAACCTGCTCGTCAATAACAGGGCCTTTATATTTATATTTGCGGTGATCGGCAAAGCCCGCTCTTCTCACTGACTTCGGAAGCCTTCCAAAAGGACCGTCCCAGTAATTGATGTTGTCGGTCTTAACTACAAGTCGTGTGATTTGACGATAGTTGGCCTTACGAATGTCACGGTTGACTTTAAGGAATTTGTCGATGGGTGTTGGGGAGTCCAAAGGCGTTTCCACGTCAAATTCCGGCATCTTCCAATTCAAAAACCTGTCGGAAATTTTAATCACATCCTTTTTAAAAGCTTTACGTCTAAAATAATGAGGAAAACCGGTTCTACCGACGTTGCCGGCATAATCTGTTACCTTAACAAATACCTTGGTGCCGGGACCCTGCTTATAATTGAGAGCAAAAAACGCTATTATTATACTTGGATCCTTAAAATATCCCGCATGCCCCGGGAAATAATTTTCTCCGACGTAAACTCCTTGTGCTATGCTGGGTTCTGATATCCTGAAGATAACAAGTCCTGCCCCACCCTGGCTTAGGTTGTGGACTCTGGTTAGCAGATCTATCTGGGGCGGCTTGGTATCAATGGTCACATCCTTCTCAATATATGTCCGGTTTCCGCGCCACCACTTGCGCCAGGAAAAATCGCGAACGACCATTCGTAAAATTGCTTTGCCGTCGGTTATGCCGATTTCCTTTGGCTCGATTTTGATCTTGAAAGTCGCTTTGTGGATCTTCCCGCCGCCGGAAAAACCTGTGGCCGGAAAATTTTTATCGAGTAAAACAACCTCCCTTTTGTCTTTTACAAGTCCGATCCATATCCTGCGAAGACCGCTGTTTTCATCAGACACCGTGACTGAAATTGTCTGAGACAAATTTAAATGTCCAGAGGGAAGCTCAAGCATGAGTGCCGGTTTTTCACCTTCCAACCGCTTCAGCAATAACCATCCAGCTGCCAGAATGACGCTACAACATCCCAGCGCAATCAGCCGTAATGCAATGTTTTTCTTTTTAGCTTTCAACAAGTTACGATCCGCCTTTCCGCGTCAGCCCGTGCCTTTCACAAGTCAACTAAAACATAATTAATAACAGCTAAAAAGTTGGTAATCAAGGCCTGTTTTTCGTTTTTCGTTTCTTGACTTTTATTGGTGTACACGATAAATATTTTTTTAAGAATGCACTCACTTAGCCTGGATTCGAGGGGGAGTATGAGCAAAATCGTTAATATTAGCAATATCGCCATAGGACAGGGGCAACCATTGGTTCTGATTTCGGGTCCCTGTGTAATAGAAGATTATGAAACGACGTTCGCGATTGCTTCATATCTTAAAGAACTTACCCAGAAGCTGGATATTCCGTTTATATTTAAGGCCTCTTATGACAAGGCCAACCGCACAGCCATAAATTCCTTTAGAGGTCCCGGAATTAAAGATGGCCTTGAGATACTGAAACGTATTAAGGCAGAGCTTGACCTTCCGATCATTTCAGATGTTCACAGGATCGTAGAAATTGCTGCCGCAGCCCAGGTACTGGATATAATCCAGATTCCTGCTTTTTTATGCAGACAGACTGATCTCATTTTAGAAGTTGCCCGAACAGGCAAGCCGCTGAATATCAAGAAAGGGCCGTTTCTGGCTCCGTGGGATATTACGCATATCTTGGAAAAAGTAACTTCCACAGGTAATAGCCAGATCCTGATTACCGAACGGGGCACAATGTTCGGTTACAATAACCTGGTGGCAGATTTTCGCAGTATAAAGATCATGCAGGATACCGGCTGGCCGGTAATATTTGATGCAACCCACAGCATACAGCTGCCCGGCGGTGCGGGCACCAGTTCAGGTGGACAACGGGAGTTTGCGCCAATTCTGGCCAGCGCTGCAGTTGCCGCCGGTGCCGACGGGTTATTTTTGGAGGTGCATCCAACTCCTGATAAGGCCCTCTGTGACGGTCCCAACGCATTAAAACTGGATACCCTTTATGACTTGTTTGCCCGGCTTAAAGCCATTGGCAAGGTCATATCGCCGTGAGCGCAAGAGTTCATGATGAAAAATAGACTAAAAGGCTTAAAATTGCTGATTCTTGACGTAGACGGTGTCCTCACAAACGGCAGTGTTATCTACAACGACAAAGGCGAAGAAACCAAGGTTTTTGGCGTACGAGACGGCCTTGGTATTAAATTGCTGATGGAAGCCGGAGTGAACGTATGTATTGCCACCGGCAGACATTCAGAAGCTCTGCATCACCGCTGCCGGGATCTTGGTATCGTTCATATATTCGACGGGTTAAGGGATAAAACTTCCATATTGGATATAATTTTAAACCGCACCGGCGTAGCGGCTGAAGAAGTCGCATTTATCGGCGATGATCTTCCGGATATTGCTTTGATGAAAAAGGTCGGGCTCGCCATTGCCGTAGCAGATGCGCATGCAACGGTCCTTGAAAATGCTGATATGGTTACATTGGCAAAAGGTGGCTGTGGAGCAGTCAGAGAAGTCAGTGAAGCCATTTTGAAAGCTCAAGGCCGGTGGGAAAACATTCTGGAACGCTTCTTGTAATGCTGTTTTCAATAAACAAAGAACCTAAAAGATTAAAACTCTTTCTGGTTGCGATTATTGTGATAACATTGGGTATTATCGCGGCGGTGTTTATCGGATACCGCCACATTTTAAACCAAGAGGTCGACCTGCTCGCGGCCGCAGCAACAAAATCCGATATCGCAATGGGAAAATTTCATCACACCGCAACCCGTAACGGAATAAAGGAATGGATGATAGATGCCCGCACGGTTCGAGTTGTCAGCGCCCAAAATCAGGCCGTTTTCCAGGATCCTGCGGTAACGTTTTTTTTAAAAGACAACACTAAGGTTTACCTTACGGCAAATCATGGTATTCTGAATACAGATTCAAATGACATTGAAGTTTCCGGTAATGTTGTGGTAAAAAACGAAAATTACCGGTTAAAAACCGAAATTTTAAATTACCTGCACAAAAAGCGTATACTTTTTTCCAAGGTTCCGGTAGAAATAGTGAGCGCATCATCACAACTTACGGCTGACTCCATGACTCATGATTTAAATCTTAACGAAACTGTGTTTAAAGGACATATAAAGGGAGTCTTTGTTGAAAATATTATGTTGTAATCCGATCAATTGGCGTTTTTTTTCGGCGTCGAAAGCCGTTTTTCTAATGGCAACTGTTTTTATGACCGTCTTTGCATTTGCCGATGATCCACCAACTGATCCGGGTCCTAATGATCCCGGCAAAAAAATATATATTACATCTGACAGTCTGGTTAGCGGCAATGATGCTAAATATGCTGAATTTATTGGAAATGTCAAGGCAACTCAGGGATTGGATGTCATTACGGCCGACCGACTTAAAATTTTTTTCAAAAAGACTCCGCAAAGCAATGACAATCTAATTATGGATCAAAAATCGATCGCCAAAATAGTGGCCAACGGCCATGTAACCATTCATTTCGATAATAAGGTTGCAGTTGCCGAACAAGCCGTGTACATTACTGCAACTCGAGTCCTCGTCCTGTCGGGCCCCAATTCCAAAATCGTCAGTGGCAGCGATTCTGTTGCTGGTGAAAAAATAACAATCTACAGGACAGATGGACGTATTAATGTTGAAAGCGGCGGCGAAAAACGTGTGAACGCCGTCTTTTTTTCCGGTGGCAAGGGTTCGAACTGAACCGGAACCGGATATATAACAATATGACAACATTGAAACTTGATAACCTAGTAAAAATCTATGATGGAAGAAGGGTTGTAAATTCGGTAAGCCTGAGTATTGAAAACAGCAGTGTTGTCGGTTTGCTGGGCCCCAATGGCGCAGGTAAAACCACTACATTTTATATGACCATCGGAATGATAAAACCCGATGAGGGACAAGTCTCTCTCAACAATGAAGATATTACGACTTGCCCCATGTACGTGAGGGCGCGTAAGGGTGTCGGGTATCTGCCCCAGGAAACGTCGATATTTCGAAAGCTTACCGTAAAACAAAACATATTGGCAATTCTTGAAATCCTACCAATTGACAAATCGAGCCGGGAGGATCGTGCTAATATGCTTCTCGATGAACTGGGGATAAAACACCTTGCCGGCCAAAAAGCCAATTTGCTTTCGGGCGGTGAAAGACGGCGTCTTGAAATTTCTCGCTCCCTGGCCACGAATCCGTCTTTTATGCTTCTTGATGAGCCTTTTGCCGGCATAGATCCTTTGGCAGTCATCGACATCAAAAATATTATCAGACATTTGAAAAAACGAGGTATAGGTGTTCTTATATCTGACCATAATGTGAGAGAAACGCTTGAAGTTTGTGATAAAGCATATATACTAAATGATGGTGAGGTTATCGAATCCGGCTCCCCGGAAAAAATAGCTGCAAGCGAAACCGCCCGCCGGATATACTTAGGAGACGAGTTCAGACTATAAAATGGTACTGGAACTGCGACAACAGTTAAAATTATCCCAGCAGCTTATCATGACACCCCAGCTACAGATGGCAATCAAGCTGCTGCAACTCTCCCGGCTGGAATTAGTGGATACGATCCGCCAGGAGCTTGAGGAAAATCCTGCGCTTGAAGAGGACGGCCCGGAAGATGAAGATGGCCAGCCCAAAGAAATATCTGAAATTGCACCTGCGGATACATCCCCCCTCAGCGAAGTCACCATTGAAGAGAAAATTCGTGGTGATATTGACTGGAACAATTACCTTGATGAATACAGCTCGTCCGGCAGAATTCATTTCGAATCCGAAAGGAAAGATACCCCCAGTTTTGAGTCTTTTATGTCACGCAAGGAATCTTTGTGTGAACACCTCCTTTGGCAGCTGCTGATGACATCCCCGAATGAGGAAGAAGAAAAGGTCGGCGACCTTATTGCAGGCAATCTTGATAAAGACGGCTATCTGGATGTTTCCATTGAAGAACTTGCCGCTATGGGCGACGCTTCCCCTGAAAACATCCAGCAGGTTTTATCAAAAATGCAGACCTTTGACCCTATCGGCGTTTGTGCAAGGGATCTTTGTGAATGCCTGCTGATTCAGACCCGGCATTTTAATCTCGACAATACCATTGTAACCCAAATTATTAAGAACCATCTTAACCATCTTGAGAATAAGAATTATAAGGCCATTGCCAAAGCTCTGAAAGTAAATATGGAAGAGGTGATTGCAGCGGTAGACGTCATTAAAAGCCAGGAGCCCAGGCCTGGGCGGCCATTCTCTGACTACCAGCCCCAATATATCACACCCGATATTTTTGTTTATAAATTTGAAAATGAATTCATCATCGTGCTCAATGACGACGGCCTGCCAAAACTCCGTGTCAATCCCTTTTACAAAAACGCTATAAAACACGGCAAAAACATTTCTGAGCATGCCAAGGATTACGTGCAGGAGAAGATGCGCTCTGCAACCTGGTTGATCAGGAGCATCCATCAACGCCAAAAGACTATCTACAGGGTTATGGAAAGCATTTTGAAGTTCCAGATGAGTTTTTTTGAAAACGGGATTGCGCACTTAAAGCCCATGGTCTTAAGAGATGTTGCCGAAGACATCGGCATGCATGAGTCTACCATCAGCAGGGTGACAACCAATAAATATGCGCATACACCCCAAGGAATTTTTGAATTGAAGTATTTTTTTAACAGCTCTATTAAACGTATCCATGGCGATGACATTGCATCTGCGAGTGTTCAGGAAAAAATTAGACAAATCATTGAAAACGAAAACCCCGGAAAACCATTCAGCGACGATAAAATCTCGCTGCTTTTAAAGAAGTTAAACATCAATATCGCACGCAGAACCGTAGCTAAATATCGTGACATCATGAAAGTATTGCCATCAAATAAACGCAAACAAATATAGGGGGACCCAATGCTATGCAGACATCGGTAACTTTTAAAAATCTGGCCCCTTCTGAACATTTAAAAGCATATGTTGGAGAAAAACTTAATCGCTTTGATAAATACCTTTATAACCCCGCAGAAGCCAGTGTTGTCCTTTCGGTCGAAAAGTTCCGTCACCTGGCTGAAATCAATATCAACGGAGACAGACTCAATATAAATGGAAAAGAAGAAACCGGCGACATGTATTCGGCCATCGATCTGGTTCTTGACAAACTTGAAAACCAGATCAAGAAAAACAAGCAAAAAACCAGGGAGCACCGCAGCGGATCGAAAGTCAGACCAAAAGATTTTATCGATGAAGATATCGAAAGTCTGGATGAAGAGACCGCCGACCGGATCGTGGTTAGAAATATTGAATATAAACCAATGGATGTTGAAGAAGCAATAATGCAGATGGACCTTGTAAACGACAACTTTCTGGTATTTACAAACGCCAGAACCGATAGAGTCAATGTTCTTTATCGTCGCAAGGATGGTCACTACGGTCTGATTCAGCCCAGTTGAATTCGTGACTTTTCACGAGTTCATCAAAATTGATTGTGAACAAAATGAAGATTCTTGATGTTTTGCATAAAGAAGCGATTCTATCCGACCTGAAAGCACTCGACAAGCAAGGGGTTCTTGAAGAGCTGGTAACGCCTATAGCCAGTATCGCCGGTGTAAATCATGATTATCTGGTAAGAGTGCTGATGGACCGGGAACGCTTGGGAAGTACCGGCATCGGTGACGGCGTAGGAATTCCGCATGGCAAATTAAAGGATCTCGACGCTCTGGTCCTAGGGTTCGGTTTAAGCCGAAAAGGGGTCGACTTTGAATCTATGGATGAACAACCGACCCATATCTTTTTCCTTCTGGTAACACCGGAAAATTCGACCGGTCTGCATTTAAAGCTGCTCGCTCGAATTTCCAGGATTCTTAAAAATGAACTTTTCAGGCAAAAGCTTATGGATGCCTCTAATAGCGATGAAATTTATTCTATTATCCAGGAGGAGGAAGAAGAAGAACTATAAACCATAACTTGCAGTAAAGTGGAAAAGTTAAATATTATAATTATTACAGGATGTTCGGGTTCCGGCAAAAGTATTGCGATTGCCGCCTTGGAGGATACTGGATTTTATTGTGTCGACAATATGCCGGTTGCGCTGCTTCCAAAGTTTTTGGAACTCCCACTTCAACGCGGCAGTGAAATTGCAGGGCTTGTATTTGTAATGGACCTGCGAGAAAAGGGTTTCCTTTCCAAATACAAATCAATCTTTAAAGGACTCAAAAAGAAGGGACATAATTTCACAATTCTTTTTCTTGAAGCCGATGAAGAGGTTTTGCTGCATCGTTACAGCCAAACGCGCAGGCATCATCCTCTCTCTCAGGGCAAAAGCCTGCTGGACGGAATACGTACGGAAAAGAAGCAGCTGCAAGATCTTAGAAGAGTTGCCGACAAAATTATTAATACTTCCCGCTACAATGTTCACGAGCTGAAGTCCGTTATCAAAGATATCGCGCAAAAAAGTATCAACCTTGCGCCCATGAGGATCAACATCCTGTCGTTTGGTTTCAAATACGGTATCCCTCTCGATGCGAACCTGGTCATAGATGTGCGCTTTCTTGCCAATCCGTACTTTGTTTCTGAACTCAAAGATTTAAATGGAAAAGACCCTAAAATAAAAGAGTTTGTCATGAATGACGATGAAACCCGCAGATTCTTAAAGAAATATTTTGATCTGCTGGAGTATCTACTCCCCTTGAATGAAAAGGAGGGAAAAGCCTACTTAACCATTGCCGTGGGTTGTACGGGAGGAAGGCATCGTTCGGTAGCCATTGCAGAATCGATACTTGAACATATTTCAAAAACTGATAAGTCTGTTATCGTTACACACCGCGATATTGATCAGTAAATAAAATCGTATCACGATTGATGATCTCGTAAAAAGTCACGAATTCAACTATAGATGGCTAAGTAAAAAGGTTCATATACAAGGCGTAGTAGATGGGACTTTTTACGACGCCATCACGATTTTATAACTTTAAACAAATACAAGGGATTTTATGATTGGTATAGTCATTGCTACCCACAGTAAGCTTGGAGACGCACTCATTGACGCTGCTGAATTTATTATCGGCAATCGGCCCGAAACCACGGTTTCGGTTTCGATTAACTTGAGCGAAAACGTTGACAAGCTGCGCCAAAAAATCGTTGAAGGAATTAAAAAGGTCGACCAGAAGGAAGGCGTCCTTATTCTAACAGACATGTTCGGAGGAACTCCGTCTAACTTAAGTTATTCATTTCTTGAAGAAGGACGTGTGGAAGTCATATCCGGGGTTAACCTGCCCATGTTAATCAAAGCTGTAGAAGCTCGGGAAAAAACACAGCTCAGCGAGCTTGCTGTAGACCTGGAAGCTTTTGGGAAAAAGAGTATTTCACTTGCAAGCGGAATATTGAAAGGGAACAAACGCAAGTAAAACAACTCAAGGAGGCATTATGAGTATTAAATTAGGTATAAACGGCTTTGGAAGAATTGGTCGTCTTGTTCTCAGAGCTACATTAGACCGTCCGGATGTAGAAGTTGTCGCGGTAAATGACCTGACCGATCCTGCCACAATGGCTCATCTGCTTATTTATGATTCTGTTCACGGCAAAATAGACAAAGAAGTTGTCGCTCAAGATAACGCCATCATGGTTGATGGAAAATCTATCGCTATTACGTCTGTAAAAGACCCTGCCACCATCCCCTGGAATGATTTTGGTGTCGACATCGTTGCTGAATGCACCGGGCTTTTCAGGGACCACGAAAACGCATCCAAGCATCTTGCCGCCGGTGCACGCAAAGTTATAATCTCTGCACCTGCCCAGGAGCCTGATGTTACGATTGTCATGGGAGTCAACTCCAACCAGTATGACCCCAGAAATCATCATATTATATCGAATGCCTCTTGTACAACCAACTGTCTGGCACCGGTCGCCAAGGTGCTCCTTGAAAATTTCGGTCTCCAGAGCGGACTGATGACCACGATTCATTCTTACACGGGTGACCAGCGCCTTTTAGACTTTCCACATAAGGATCTACGCAGGGCCAGAGCAGCGGCTCTGTCCATGATTCCGACCACTACCGGTGCGGCCAGGGCGGTCGCCCTGGTGCTTCCGGAACTGGCCGGCAAGCTCAACGGCCTGGCCATTCGAGTTCCCACGCCGAACGTTTCTTTGGTTGATTTGGTGGTGACTGTCGAAAAATCCGGCGTGACCGCCACGGATGTCAACGACGCTTTAAAAGAGGCTGCGGAGAAATCGCTGGCAGGGATACTCGAGTATAGCGATCTTCCGCTGGTTTCCTCTGATTTCAATGGATCCACTTTTTCGTCGATCGTCGATGCACCGACCACTTGTGTAGTAGAAAACATGGTCAAAGTGCTGTCATGGTACGACAACGAAACCGCATACTCTCACCGCATGGTCGATCTGGCCGCTATGATCGGAGCCCAATTGTAGGGCGCGCTTTGTTTGAGGAGCACTTTCAGCCGTCGTAGCTAATTCAGCCGTCACAGCTAAAGCTGCTTTGGCGAAGTCGACAGCTACTATGGCGAAGTCGGCTCGTTTGAGGAGGTTTAAATATTATGGGAAACCGACGCCCGTTAATCGCCGGAAACTGGAAGATGTATAAAACCTCTAGCGAGGCTGTTGAAACCGCCCGCCAGCTGGTCAAGCATACAGCTTCGGCCGCTGATGTCGACGTGATGATCGCACCGCCGTTTACAGCCCTTTCCGCAGTATCGGAAGTTGTCAAGGACAGTAATGTTTTTCTTGGTGCCCAGAACCTTTTCTGGGAAAAAGAAGGCGCCTTTACCGGTGAAATCTCTGCCGCCATGCTGATTTCGGCCGGCTGCCGGCATGTCATTATCGGCCACTCGGAGCGGCGCCAACATTTCGGGGAGACGGACGAAAACGTTAACAAAAAAATGAAATCCGCGATTAAAAACGATTTAATACCTGTTCTTTGCGTTGGCGAGACTGAAAATGAACGAGAATCGAATGCAACGTTTACGGTGCTTGACAAGCAGCTGCATGATGGATTAGAAGGCTTCTCTGCCGATGACCTGGCAACGCTGGTGATCGCTTATGAACCTGTCTGGGCCATTGGAACCGGTAAAACCGCAACCAGCGATCAAGCCCAGGAAGCTCATCAGTTTTTGCGCTCGCTCGTCGATAAAAGATTTGGGAATATGCTTGCCAAATCAATTAGAATACTATATGGAGGAAGCGTTAAACCGAATAATATCGCAGAACTGATGGCGATGCCCGACATTGACGGAGCACTTGTGGGCGGCGCCAGTCTGAATGCTGAAACGTTCAGCCAGATCATTTTATATAAAGAATAAATTTCAGGAATTACAATATGGGAACACTTTTAATCATAATGCATGTTATTGTCAGCATCGCCCTGATCATGATCGTGCTGCTGCAGACCGGCAAAGGCGCTGATATGGGCGCGGCTTTCGGCGGAGGTGCCAGCCAGACCCTTTTTGGGAGTACGGGTGCATCCACTTTTTTGGGTAAAGCTACTACGGTGGTGGCCGTTCTTTTTATGCTAACCTCTTTGGCGCTTGCTTATAGGTCCGGCCTGCGTACCGGTGACTCGATTATGGTGGACAAAAAAGCGCCCTTCGAACAGCAGGCGCTGCCGGCCATACCGGCCGCCCCGGATCAAGGCGTGCAACCCGCTGCGGAAGCTGCACCGCCTCTTCAACCGGCGCAGGCCGGCAAAGGCACGCAAAAATAAATTATCTTTTGTGCCGAAGTGGTGGAATTTGGTAGACACGCTATATTGAGGGGGTAGTGGGGAGACCCGTCCCGGTTCAAGTCCGGGCTTCGGCACCATGAATAAAAACAAAGGGTTTAACAAGCATCGTCTCTGTTAAACCCTTGTTTTATTGGTTTGGATGGACTACGTACTTATAATATGCCTTAACCACAGGCATTGATAAGCCCTACCCTATTTTATTTTTATCTGATTTTTCGTTTTGGTCAACGTTTTGGTCAACATTTGCGGATGGACTGGTATTTTGATCAACATTTTCAAAAAACTTCTCCAACTGGTTAACAGCTTTCCTAGTATCATCTTCATCAACCGTATTATAGCGGTCAAACATTTCCCTCGTTGAATGCTTTGACGCTCATCAGAATTGACCCACCCTTGCTCATTTCAAGTCACCCGCCAAGAATTTTTCATTAACACCGCTCATCAAGATTAACCCACCGTTTAGGCTCATCTTCATGTCGTGGATTCTATTATAGCGCCCCAGATATTGAACCAATGTTCCCCGCCAGGATATGGTGGAAGACAATAGTCTTTTTTGAAGCACTTGACAACATGTCATATTTGACATACAAGATTATCATGCGTCCGAAAGATAAACCCTTAGTATGGATGCGTGGCGAAATTAAGACACCACCTTTTTCTCAAAAGGCTCGACTCGAAGCTGGGTATTTATTACGGCAATTACAAAAAGGAATAAAGCTTTCTCTCCCTCAATCAAGGCCAATGCCATTGATTGGGACCAGATGCCATGAGTTAAGAATAAATGACGAAAACGTAATTTGGCGAATAATTTATCGGATTTATTCAGACGCAATCTTAATACTGGAGGTTTTCGATAAAAAAACAAACAGGACCCCGAAAGGAATAATCGATGTCTGCAAAGAAAGAATCAAACGTTATGATGCAGACACCTGGGAAGGGGGAAAAAATTATGGATAACAAAAAGAAAAAAATTTTAGAAGCAAAAGGCTATATGGTTGGTTCAGTGGATGAATTCCTGGGTCTGAGTAAAGAAGAATTGGAATACATTGAACTTAAGTTGGAACTTAGTCAGGCTTTAGCTAAACACCGAAAACAAAGCAAATTGACTCAGGTTCAACTGGCCAAAAAATTAAAATCAAGCCAATCCCGGATTGCCAAAATGGAAAAAGGAGACCCCTCCGTTTCCATTGACCTTCTTGTAAAATCTTTGCTGGCCATGGGCGAAACAAAAAAAAGTATTGCAAAAATGATTACATGAATTGCCATATTTCATTTTCTAAATCGTCCTAATAAAAATATGCGAAAATATGCGATTATGCGGCCAGGGCTGTACAAAAACTCGTTTAATGTTACAAAAACTCACTTTGATTTTAACAACCTATTGAATTTACAGCACATTTAGCAACTCCGGGCTTCGGCACTGCAAGAAAAAAAGAGGGTTATGACTTACGCAGTCTAACCCTTTTTGTATTAGTATATTATTACTCTAAAGAATAGCTAGCGACCGGCAATATTAAAAGCTCGTTTTCTCTAAGCCACTGCTCTTGACAACAGGCCTGCATAAATCATATATTTCATTGGTAAATTAGACATTACCCCTCACCTTTCAAAAAGTGGTGACGAATATGAGGAAAAATATATTGATGAATATCGAAAAACAGTTTCGAGAATCTGTAAAGATGATTCTATCAGGTTCTTCAATCATTGCAGTCTATATTTTTGGATCGATCCTGAGAAAACCTTCAAAAAAAGAATGGTACACGAAATTGCTATAAGGGGAATGTTTTTTGATTTTAAACCGTTTCTTGATCAGATCCGATCAAATTGCATAAAAGTCATTTAGCGCTGATATTTCATTATGAAAAAATCCTATCTACCTGAAGCTTACACAGACAATCTTGAAAATTTATAAAATTGTTGTTTTAAAACACCATAAAAAGCTTTTGTGTTGTTTTAAATCAACAAATATCCAAATTTTTCTTGACCTAACTATGGAATCGTATTATGTTTAAAGAAACATATAACGTTTTTGAGATATCTTAAAGCAACATGACACGCATCAGCAAAATCTCAAAATCCCCGCCGGCCGCGGTCGAGAACGTACTTAACCAGTTGGGTCGTAACATCCGCACTGCCCGCCTGCGGCGCAAGCTTTCCAGGGAGAATCTCGCTGAACGCATTGGCATCTCACGATATGTGTTAGCCGATATCGAGAAAGGCAAACCCACCACCGCTATCGCCGCCTATCTGGGCGCACTATGGGCGCTCGGTCTTATCAGAGATATGCGGGAGGTAGCCGATCCGGACCGTGATGAGGAAGGCAAGATTCTGGAGCGGGCCAGAAGCCCAAAAACCGCTCCTAAACGCAGGAAGATGGACGATGACTTCTGAGCGCGAGTGCTATGTTTACATCGTACCGCCCGGTGCGACTGAATTCGTCACAGCCGGGCGCTTCCGAGTATCCCCAACTCCCGATGGCGAACCGGTCGGACAGTTCGTCTACGGACGGCGTTACCTTGAAAGGAATGATGCGGTCGAGCTTGACCCTGTAGAGTTGCGGCTCCGCAGGGGTTTATACGAAACCGCCCGGATGGAGGGCTTCTTTGGCGCGATCCGTGACTCCATGCCTGATTTCTGGGGGCGGCGCGTCATTGAACGAAACACCGGTCACACGCAGCTCGAAGAGTTCGATTACCTGATGTACGGCCCGGATGACCGGGCGGGTGCGTTGGGGTTCGGTCTCAATGTGGAACCACCGGCCCCAAAGCGTCGGTTCAATCATACGCTTGATCTGCAAATTCTACAAGCCGCAGCCGACGCCGTAATTGAAGAAGTTCCAATCCTTGAGAACTCAAGCACCAGACAGGTCGAGGAGCTCATGTTGGTCGGCACATCAATGGGCGGTGCCAGACCTAAAGTTGTTGTGGAACATGGACAGGACCTATGGGTTGCCAAGTTCACCCGACATGACGACCGCTGGAACCATCCCCGCGTGGAGCATGGTCTATTGAAGCTTGCCGAAACTTGCGATCTTACTGTGGCCCAAAGCGACATTACAACGGTTGGCGAACGTGACGTTCTGCTCGTGCGCCGGTTCGACCGAGACCGTGTAGAAGAAGGTTACCGGCGGCATCGCATGGTCAGTGCGCTGACTATGCTGCAAAGTTATGACAGCCCGACAGCGCGACGGGACTGGTCCTACATCCTGTTTGCGGATGAGATCCGGCGTGTGAGCGCGGAACCGAAAGCCGACCTGCGGGAGCTTTTCGGTAGAATGTGTTTCAACGCGACGGTGTCTAACCTGGACGATCATCCGCGCAAGCATGCCTTGCTGGCAAAAGGCCGGGACTGGCGTCTAAGCCCTGCTTTTGACATAACGCCCACTCCCATGATCGCCTTGGAAAGGCGCGATCTTGCCATGGCATGCGGCAACGCCGGACGCTATGCCAACCGCGAAAATCTGATGAGCCAACATGGTCGCTTCCTGCTATCCGAAGAAGAAGCGACCGTTATCCTCGATAAGATCGTTGAAACTGTTCGCAACGCATGGCGGCCGACCATACGGCGAGCGGGTGTCAGTGCGGCCGACTGCGAAGCCATCGCCAGTTCCTTCCTTTACGCCGGATTCTTTTTTGAAGGAGTGGCATAGAAAGCCCCCTCCCCGAAAAGTGTCTATTGCCGCGCGGTCTTCTGTTAATATCATCAAGTCTACACACAAGCGACCGCTCCTCCTGCGGAGTAAAAGTGGCAAATCTGGCCGGACGCGTTCAGGGCTATGATAAAATCGACGACAGTTTAATCTGCGGCATTCTTAAGCGGCCTTGTCAATTTTTCATCACGAAAATGTTTGTTTCTTTGTTTGGTTTTTAACAATTTGCCCCCTTCTATTTCCTGCCTATTTGATACCTAAAAATTGCATAAACTTTTCTTGACAGGAACTTTAATATTTTTTCAAGACACAGTTGCTTCGGGAGCGCTGATTTTACCGGATCTGCCGCTTTATAGGGCGCTTGTCGCAGATACCGCTTGCTGTGCAGTAGCATACTACAGCTGCGAACTCGATGCCTTGCATCTCCGGCGAAATCGGTAATTGTAAATTTTAAGCGATATCTAAAAACATATTTCCTTCTTATGCTCCAGACAAGATTTTCGGTACAGTTATTGCATTAATTTATCTTAAAGATTTCCTATAAAACTGCCGATATATTGTCAGGAGGCACGGCATGTTAATAAATATAATTTTGGGCATCACACTTATTTATGTTGGTGTAATTGTGTGCCTGAATTTAGCGTCCAAAATGCAAAAAATGCTGGATTTGGAAAAATAACCCCATGTTCTGAACTAGCTTCTGCTCACTCCACTGAATTTACCAGAGGTTCTATGGGCCAATATTGCCCATAGGCCGATTCAATCAAAACACTATTTGACCCCGACTTTACATATCAAGATTTTTCCTCTATAAAACAACGAGGTTATGATTTGGATTGAATCATGCGTAAAAATATTATAGAAACCCAAAAATTGTTTCAAATTGAAGATTTAAAAGATGGACAGGTAAGTATAAAAACATCAGAATATCTTTTGTCTTT
>NZ_JAZFTO010000142.1:0-4559 GCF_036446775.1 Candidatus Desulfatibia sp. | reverse complement strand
GGTTCAACGTTCAAGCCCGCCCTGGCCTCCGGCTCGTAGAGACATGAGCCTACGCCTCGGAGAGCGCGACGGCCGTTATCAAGGAGATCAACCCTCTGCTATTAAAATATACGCATTGGATTCAACTTCTTGAAATCAGGTCTGGGCCAGGGGTTCCGGGTTGAAGAGCCCTAACAGGCTCAATTCAAAAGAGTTACGCCTCAATAGAGGCGGCAAGCAATTCTCATCCAATGGGTGCAAGAGACCACTCCTGACATTGAGTTGTAACGTTAAGTAATGTCAAAATGTTATAACCTTTGAACCTAGAACCCTGAACCTAGAACCGATCAGTTTAGTTAAAGGATATTTGCATGCTGAACCACCAAGGCATTAAAACTCTGGGCCGGTACGAAATTTCATCCAAACTGGGTGAGGGAGGAATGGGAATCGTCTACAAAGCAACCGATTCTTTTCTCGAACGAACCGTTGCTTTAAAAATAGCTAAAATATCATCCACAGACCTGATCGGGCCGGATAAAAAAAGGCTCAATCGATGCCTGAAAGAGGCCCGGCTTGCGGCTCAGTTTATCCATCCCAATATAGTCATCACCTATGATGCCGGTATCGAAAATGACGTATTCTTCATCGCCCTTGAATATATCGAAGGCTCAGGATTACAGGCAAGTAGCCGCAAATGGAATCTTCTGCCCCGCAGTCAAGTGCTGGAAATCATATACAACACCTGTTATGCCCTCGACTACATCCATAATAAAGGCTACATGCATCTTGACATCAAGCCGTCCAACATCATGCTGACCAAAAAGGGTGAAGTAAAACTGATGGATTTTGGCATCAGCCGCTTTTTACAAGAAGATCCGAAAGATATCACAAAGACTGTAGGAACCTCTTATTACATGTCCCCGGAGCAGGCACAATCCGACCCTGGTCTCGATCACCAGAGCGACATCTTTTCGCTTGGCATTGTGCTCTATGAGTTGTTGACTGGAAAACGCCCCTTTGAAGGCAAAAGCTTTTATGAAACCATCTATAAAATTATAAATGTCGACCCGGTGGCGGTTAAAGAGCATGCCCCTGACATTTCCCCTGACCTGGAATTAGTTGTCAACAAAGCTATCAGTAAAAAAAAGGAGGAGCGTTTCAAAACGGCAAAGGAGTTTGCCGAGGCTCTGCTTCCCAGCATTAAAGGTAAAGACTCCCGAGCTTTAGACAAACAGGATAAAAAAAAGATCGATTACTTGAAAAGACTTCCTATTTTTAAACACTTTCAGTATTCCGACCTCTCGGATGTTATCAAGATCTCCACCTGGAGTTTCCACGATAGAAACTCACAAATAATTAAAAAAGATGACGATGACAATAATATTTATTTTCTTATCCAGGGGAAGGCCGCGCTGCATTTAAAAAGAGAGGTCAAAGTGTTGGAGCAAGGCGAATGTTTCGGAGAAACGGCTATTTTATATAAAATGCCGCGAAAAGCAGAGGTGATTGCCGATACAAATTGTGTGGTGATGACGATTAATGCCAACATCCTCAAACAAGCTTCAGACTCTATTCAGGTAAAATTCCTCAGAGAGTTTTATAATCTAAAGATACTTCAGTTGGTAGAAGCCAATTTAAAATTGATCAAGGCCGGGAAGTAAAATCATATTTCAAAGGTCTCAGGGTTATGGACGACGCTTATCCTTTAAGATATGATTGGAAATAACCACCCGCTGTATCTCCGAAGTCCCCTCATAAATCGTAAAGACCCGGGCGTCCCGGTAAAAGCGCTCTACCGGATAATCCTTAATAAATCCATACCCGCCGTGCATCTGCAGTGCCTTTGCAGTGACTCGATTCACCATTTCCGAGGCAAAAAGCTTGGCCATTGAAGCCTGGGCCGTATGGTTTACGCCCTTGTCTTTCATAGCGGCGGCCGAAAGGGTCAGTTGCCGGGCCGCCTCTATTTCAGTAGCCATATCCGCGATCATCCAGCGCAGGCCCTGGAATTTGGAGATCTTCTGGCCGAACTGCTCTCTTGTTTTGGCATATTTTACGGCGGCATCAAAGGCTGCCTGGGCAACACCGATCGACTGCGCCGCAATTCCGATACGTCCTCCATCCAGCGCTTTCATGGCGATCTTAAAACCGTCGCCTTCAGCGCCAAGCAAATTTTCAGCAGGTACTCGGCAATCGTTGAAGAAAAGATCGGTTGTATCAGAAGCACACAGCCCCATTTTGTCTTCTTCGATTCCCGCACTCAATCCCGGCGTATCTTTTTCAACCAGAAACGCGCTGATGCCGTGATGACGCTTGGTTTTATCGGTGACGGCCGTGACGATGGTCAAACCGGCACTGCGGCCCGAGGTAGTAAACCGCTTGGTACCGTTCAATATATAGCTGTCACCGTCCCGGACGGCCGTAGTCGATTGCCTGACGGAATCGGAGCCCGCCAGGGGTTCGGTCATGGCAAAGGCACCGATAATATCCCCCCTGGCCAGTGGTTTTAAATATTTTTCCTTCTGTAGTTCGGTCCCCCATCGATATATGCTCTCGCAAACAATGGAATTATGAACGGACATGACAACAGCGGTTGAGGCGCAGGAGTAGGCAATTTCGGAAAGAGCCAGCACATAGCTGACGGTGTCGGCACCGCTGCCTTCGTACTCAACGGGGATCATCATGCCCATCAGGCCCAATGCGGCCATCTTTTTCAGGTTTTCAGCCGGAAACTCTTTGGTCTTATCGCGTTCTGCAGCGGTAAGGGCCACGACTTTCCTGGAAAATTCCCTGGCCATGGTCTGAATCATGATCTGCTCATCGGTAAGATTCACTGTCATAAATTGCTCCGTTGCTCGTTACTGGCTTCTGGTTACTCGTTGCTGGTTTATCGTTACTCGTTGCTGGTTGCGGATTGCAGGTTGCAGGTTGCAGGTTGCGGGTTGCGGGTTGCAGGTTATTGGTTACGAGTTACTGGATGCTGGATACTGGATACTGCTTACTGATGACTGATCACTGATCACTGATAACCGATTACTGATCACTGACTCCTGAAACCTGAAACCTGACACCTGATCACTGATAACTGGTCACCTTGGCACGGCGTAGCTTCAGCGAAGACGGCTGCTTACTTTTCCCTGACACCTGATCCCTAGCACCTGACCCCTGATCACGGTCCGTAAACGACAACAATAAGCTCTGCTTTTCCCTCGCCTATGTTTCTTAACTGATGCCGTATCCCCGAGTTGAAGTGCAGGGAATCACCTGTATCCAGCTTATTTATTTGGTCTCCTACCATCACTTCGATCTTACCCGACAGCACATAGATGAACTCTTCACCTTCATGCTGATACCCAACACCCTTGTGATCCTGCATAGCGGCAATAAAAATTTTAAAGGCCTTCAAATGCTTATTCTCCGCACCCGGCGTCAGGGTAGTATAAGCATAATTGTCGGTACGTTTGATATAGGCGCGGATACGGTTCTTTAAACGCGACTCCTCTTCCCTGAGAAAAAAACCTGAATCTATCTCTAAAGCCCTGGATATCTGCAGGAGGGTGCCTACAGAAGGGATCTCTTTGCCGGCCTCTATCTTTTTAAGACAATCGATAGACAAGCCGGTTTCATTGACCACTCTGTCGAGGGTCATTTTTTTCCTGACCCGCTCTTTTTTGATTTTCTTTCCCACCGGTACAATAGCGCCGGCTTTCTTTTTCGCCATAACGCCTCCTTAATATTCGTAAAAACCGCGTCCGGTCTTTCTGCCCAGCCGGCCCGTTTCCACATATCTGCGCAGTAGCGGACAGGGACGGTATTTGGAATCTTTGAATCCATCAACGAGGGTATCCATTATGGCCAGGCAGGTATCCAGCCCGATAAGATCTGCCAGAGCCAAAGGGCCCATAGGATGATTCATTCCTAATTTCATTACCGTATCGATGTCTTCCCGCGTTCCCACGCCGTGATACAGACAGTAAATCGCCTCGTTGATCATGGGCATTAGAATCCTGTTGGCGATAAAGCCGGGATAATCGCCGGCCTCAGCCGGCGTTTTGCCGAATTTTAAGGTTAGATCCCGGGTTGTTTTAAAGGTTTCTTCCGAGGTTGCCAACCCGCGAATTACTTCAACCAGTTTCATCACCGGTACCGGGTTCATGAAATGCATCCCGATGATTTTTTCAGGCCTTTTGGTTCGGGAAGCAATTCGTCCGATGGGAATCGAAGACGTGTTGGTAGCCAGAATCACCTCGGATCCACAGATCTCATCCAGATTTTTAAAAATCTGAAACTTTACGATTTCATCCTCGGTGGCAGCCTCAACCACAAAATCGGCTGATGCCATATCCTTCAGATCCACGGTGGTTCTGATGCGTCCCAAAATCTCATCCAGCTCCTTGCCGGTCAGCTTGCCCTTGTCGACACCGCGCTTTAAAATAGTTGTTATGGTTTTCAGACCTTTCTTGACAAACCCGCTCTTGACATCGCTCATGATAACATTCAAGCCGCTGGCAGCGGCAACCTGGGCGATTCCAGTGCCCATCTGCCCGGCGCCGACAACACCAAATGTTTTTATTTCCATA
>NZ_JAZFTO010000141.1:0-27624 GCF_036446775.1 Candidatus Desulfatibia sp. | reverse complement strand
TATTTTTAGGTTGTTACCTATAAAACGCTTTCCAATTGGTAATTTTGGCACACCGCTTGCTTTTAAGTAATAAAGCAACGCGAAAGGAGTAGAAAAATTGAGTGGAACGGAAAACCATTAAATTTTTAGACAGGATTACAGGCACACCCATGCTCGAATCTGCACCTGTCCAACCATTTTCTCTTGACGTTTTTTGCAAGGATAGCAGAATGGTATACTCTGACTTTATTAAATTAGAAAATCAGACAGAATGTGAAACCTGGATTTTATAGTGATATGAGTAACTCCTCGGAAAATATTTTTTCAACCGGATATGTGCTCAACGAAAAATGGGTGATCATCGAATTGGTCGGCAAAGGCGCCATGGGTGAGGTTTATCGCGCGCACTAACTGAACCTCAAGCGTGATGTGGCCATTAAGGTCATCTCACAGGAGATGCTGCAATCTTTTGAAGACGATCCCGAAGGGGTTGAAACCGCTGTCCAGCGATTTCGGCGCGAGGTTGAGGCTATGGCCCGGGTTCGGCACCCCAATGTCCTGCAAATTTTTGATTATGGCTCTGATTTAATTACTACAAAAGGGCAAGACATTCAGGTCGAATATATCGTTATGGAGTTCATTCCGGGAACCTCTCTGCGGTTTACCATGTCTGAAGAAGGGTTCTATCCGGAACAGAACTTGACGGCCGGGTGGCTTGTCGACTATTTTCTACCGCTGCTGGAAGGTGTTGAAGCCATTCATGCTCAGGAGATCGCTCACCGGGATCTGAAGCCGGAAAACGTTCTTTTGGATGCTGCAATTCCGAAAATTGCCGATTTTGGTCTGGCCGGTTCCAGTCGCATGAAACCGGTGACCCAGTCCATCGATGTCAGGGGCACGCCGGCCTACATGTCACCGGAGCATTTCTTCGATTTTAAAAAGGCGGATCAACACAGCGATATTTATTCACTGGGCAAGATTCTGTATGAGGCCGTGGACGGCAAGCTCGGCCAGGAAACCATCCCTTTCAAAAGCGTTGGTTTGCAGAATAAAGACACTCCTTTTTTTCAACAACTGGACCGGATCATCCAAAATGCGACGGCTGAGAAAAAAGAAAAGCGCCTGCAATCGGTCGGAGAACTTCGAAAAAAACTTGTGGATGCCATTGACTTATTGAAAACGGAAACGGCGGATGACACCGCTGAAACTCACACTCGTTTTTCATTTCTGACTCAACCTGTTTTCATCTGGGCGGGCATTCTGATTGCGATTGTATCGGTGGGATTAATGGGACTCTGGCACTTAATGGGTGAACCCGCTAAAACTACGGAGCGTTTAAGAAGTCCCCAGACACCACCAATTGAGTCTTCCCATCTACGATCCCAGGAGCCTGCCAAATCTGTTCCAAGCGCCACCCCTGCTCCGGCTCCATCTATCCGCGGCAAAGACGGTTTGACCATGCTCCTCATCCCCGGCGGCGAGGTCAAGACCGCTTCGAAGGTTTCAACTACTCAGGGAGAGACCGTTTCGGTCCCGTCCTTTTACATAGATGAAAAGATGGTGTCGAATCATCGCTTTACCGAATTTTTGAACGAAGTTAAAGAAAGCTTGACCATAGAAAACGGAGTTGTCAAAAATAACGACAAGATCTGGTTCTATCTGGGAAAAGGCTCTGAGCCTTTTGAGCAGATTGTTTATGAGCACGGGCGTTTCCAGTTGCGCAACGCAAAACATGCGGTTCAGCCGGTTGTGCGGGTTACCTGGTATGGCGCTAGGGCCTATGCACGCCATTACGACAAGCGCCTGGTGACCGAATCCGAATGGAATTATTTGTTTTCAAAGCAAAGCCTGAGCGATATCATCGCTTTAGCAGACAAAACAGACTCTCCACCGGCAAAAACCCAGCATGTGCCGGCCGACTCTGAAACCCACAACATCCACATGATGAATATGGATACCCCGGCCGGCGGCGGCGAGACATCGGGCAATACGCCGGCGGAGCGGCATGCATTGAATGAGACTTATGCCCCCCCTGCCGCAGATACTGCTTATGATCTGAAGCAGATCAAGGAATGGGCCATCCGGAGTGCTGTGGATCGAAAAGAAATGAGTGCAACCGGAGCCCAAGGCAACATCGGTTATCCGAGTATTGTCATCGACAAGTCCCTCCGCCACGGGCCCGCCTCCAAAAGCTTCAGGTACCCTTGGGAAGCGTTCCCTGATGTCGGCTTTAGATGTGCCCGGAGTTTATCCTGAACCCTGAACCCCTGGCGCGACGTAGCTTCAGCGTAGGCGGCTGAACCTCCTAACCCAGACCGACCGGATGTCCAATTTTTGTGAAATCCCGTAGTATATAACGGTCTACGGTCATTTTTATCTGGTTAATGATGAGGTCTGAAATATATTCAAACAGTAAATTCCACGTTATTTTGTGTTGAAATAGCTTATCTGTCAATAATTTCTTTTAAAATGCCAAGATTTATGATAATCCAGCTTGAAAAGCTGCAATAAAATATATCTTACGAGGATTTTTTTTAAGGTGAGATTTCATGATAGCATATGATCTGGAATGTGCCGATGGCCACTGTTTTGAGGGTTGGTTTGAAGATGCTCAAGCCTATGAAGATCAGGAAGCAAAGGGGCTGATTTCATGCCCGGTTTGTAACGTCGCTTCCGTTGCCAGACTTCCTTCCACTTTCGCCATTAAATCATCACAGAGCGTCAAAGAGGTTTCCGATCAACAAGCTGATTTAGTTGCAATCGGACAGAAGCTGGTTGAATTTGTGGAGAAAAATTTCGACGATGTTGGTTGCGATTTTGCCAAAGAAGCTTTGAAAATACATTACGGTGCAGCCGAGCCAAGAAATATAAGGGGTATAAGTACCAAGGAAGAAGAGGAAACATTACACAATGAAGGGGTGCAGTATTTCAAATTTCCGAAGCCTGAGCCGCTGGATACTGATGCCTAACCTGGTCCTCTGGGCCAGGTCAAAGATATTTGGCTCTGCCTTAGAGTTTTGTGTCTAAAATCACAAATTCCAAGCACCAAATCACAAATAAATCACAAATTCCAATATTCAATCGTTCGACCTAGAGGCCTTTCGGCCCCGAGCCTTTCGGCAGTGAGCTCAAGGCCGAGGGGCTCTCGACAGGTGACCAAAACCTTCCAGGCCGAGACATTGTTTAGATTTTTGAATTTCGGTCAGCCGACTTCGCCATAGTAGCCTTTTGGCTACGACGGCTGAATTGTTATTTGTTTGATATTTGATATTTGTTATTTGGAATTTAATTTGCTCCATTTGAGATAGGTGCACCCCTGTGGGGGCAAACCAAAGCCTGGTCCTCTGGGCCTCCGGCTCGTAGAGCCTACGCCTCGGAGAGCCAGGATTCTTTATGAGCCTGATTTTATGCCGGCTCCCCATTCTCTTAAATTTTTCACAATAAATTCTATAACTTTTTGATGGGTCACCTGGCCGCCGCCTTCCACCACCAAAGGTTCTCCAAACTTCAGGTAAAGGGGTTTGCGGGGGTCAACCTGCCCCAAATCCTTAATGAACCTGCCGTTTTTTTGAAAGTCCGTCTTCAATGCAACCGGCAGCACCGGTACGCCTGCTTTACGTGCCAGCTTGATTCCCAGTGAGTTGAAAGATGCTGTATCAAAAGTATCACTGCGCGTCGCCTGCGGAAAGACGAATACGGATCGACCGCTTGCAAGGAAAGCCTGCCCTTGCGTCAGAACCGTTTTCAGGTCCTCACGGGGGCTGCGCCTGGTAACCGCTATGGGGTCAACCGCACACATAATCGAACCGAAAAGCGGATATTTGAGAAGCCCTTCCTTGACCACAAAGGTTGTGTGGTTGAATGCCAGCAAAATGCAGGGCAGAATCAGGGTGTCGATCAGACTCATGTGGTTGGCAATGTAGACCAGTGGTCCCTGTTGTGCAGTCATCGGGCTCAAGCCGGACACATGAAATATACCGCCGGCGGCCTCGACGACTTTGAAAACATCCAGCGAGCCGCTGGCCCAAGCCTTACGATTATACCGCCCTTTGCGAGCGGTGATGCTTTCCTTCAAAACGACGGCAACCAAGCGGGAGTAATAAGTAAATGTTGCCCAGCCGGGCAGGTTTTCCACCAGAAAGCGAGGCCTGGGGGGGCTTTGATAGCCATACGTTGTCCTGAGTATATGCCAAAAGCGGTCTATCTTCATACGCTTTATGGAGACCTTTGAAAAATGTTCAATTTTGTTCAAGTTCAAGGGCAATTCCGCAGGACAGCGGAATTGGATCCACCAAAGGTGGACCCGTAAGGGTGAGGGGCATGGACGCCCCGAGTCAACGCGAAAATTTTATCCACCCCGTACGATCTTCCGGCCTGTCCCGGTTATTCCACGGGGACCTACGGGGCAGGCACGAATACATAGAGTATTTCGAGGATAGAGCTAAAGCTCCACTCCGTGCAAAATGTTGAGTCTGACCCCAGAGGAATAGGCTTTGCATTCCACAGGGCAGGCGCAGAAATTGGGCCTCCTGCTCATAGAGGCGAGCCTACGCCTCGGAGAGCAAAAAGGGGCGTTTTGCAAAGGTCTCTATTTGTTCAGTAAATATGTGGACTATTGCGCATTGATATAATCAAAGGCATCTTTGACGGTCAGCATTTTTTCAGCTTCTTCGTCGGATATATCAATATCAAATTCCTCTTCCATGGACATGATCAGCTCAACGAGATCCAGAGAATCAGCGCCCAGGTCATCCACAAATGACGCCTCCGGCACAACTTCATCCAAGTCAACACTCAATTTGTCGGCAATGATCTTGCTTACTTTCTCTTTTACAGACATCTAAATCACCTCCTTTTACATATACATACCACCACTTATATGAATAACCTGCCCTGTAATGTATGACGCCTTTTCAGAAGCCAGAAAAGCAACTACACCGGCCACATCTTCGGGCTCTCCCGCACGTCCCAGCGGGACCTGGTCCAGCATTGCATTCCTGGCCTTTTCGGGGAGTGATGCCGTCATATCCGTTTCAATAAAACCGGGTGCAACTGCATTAACCGTAATGCCGCGTGATGCAAGTTCTTTTGCAGTAGCTTTGGTAAGTCCGATTAAGCCTGCTTTTGAGGCCGAATAATTTGCCTGGCCCGCATTGCCGGTTACGCCGACAACCGACGCTATGTTCACAATGCGACCATAGCGCTGCTTCATCATGGCCTTGGCGGCAATCTTCGTACATACAAAAGCACCCTTTAAGTTTATATCTAAAACAGCATCCCAGTCATTTTCTTTCATGCGGACCAGTAGTCCGTCTTTGGTAATACCGGCATTGTTTACAAGTACATCTATCCTTCCGGTTGCGTCCAGAATTTCTTTGAAAAAGCCTGTGACCTCTTCTTTTACTGCAATATTAACACTTCTGCCAACTGCCGTTCCTTGAGCATGGGCTACAAGTCTTTCTGTTTCAGCGGCAGCTTTCATTTCAGCAGCCGGGTCGTTTGGTGAAAAATAATTAAAATAAATATGTGTATCCGGTGCTGCCAAAGCAAGACAAATGGCCCTTCCAATACCTCTTGAGCCACCTGTAACCACTACAGTATGCTTGTTTTGTTCCGTCATGATAACCTCTCAAACAGTTTGATTTTTTATTCTGCGATTTCAACCACTTTGCGTCCCTTGTAAGTCCCGCAGCTGGGGCATGCGTGGTGGGGGAGGCGGGCTTCTCCGCAATGGGAGCAGGGTGTCAGATTTGGAGCGGTAATTTTCTGGTGGGTGCGCCGTTTGTTGCGTTTTGACTTAGATTTCTTGCGCTTAGGTACAGCCATGAGTAAAAATCCTTTTTAACTAATTGTAATTATGTTAATTATTGGCAACAGCGATGTCTCGGCAAAAGTTAAAACATTAGTAATTAAAACCCAAAGGATTGTCAAGAAATATTTCATACAGTTTTTAGGTTTGATTGCATCCAAATTCTGAATGTACAGGTAATGGTGGCTTTCAAGATGAAAAACAACGTGAAATGATTAGATAATATTTCTTACTGGCTGCTTGTGCTCCAGGCCGAATAACTACCAAAGCACGTATGCAACACAAAAACAAGCGGGTGACCTCAAAAAGAAAAACATAACCAGCTTTACTTATTACTAATACTTATTTATATGGATAAGTAAAACAATAGCAATTTCCTTGCTCGAGTCTCGATTTAAAGCGGGACGTTATATAAAATCACGCAGCGCTTTTATGTCTTGACTCATATCGTACATTTGTGTATCAGAAAACTAGTTTGAGTGATTGAGGGATCGTCTAACGGCAGGACGACGGGTTCTGGCCCCGTTAATCCAGGTTCGAATCCTGGTCCCTCAGCCAAAAAATAAAAGGGTTACAGAAAACTACCTGTAACCCTTTAATCCTTTATTATCAAGCGGAACCCAGAGATACCCGGAAATTGTATCTTAATTAAGGCCTTTGAATTGCAGCAAACCCTTTGTTTAAGGTTTTTTGCAAAAATCTCAAGGTGAACCAAGCGGCTGTTACTCACTGATCCGTTTCCTCAATTTTCCGGAGCACTTAAACGTAACAACCTTTCTCGGTGCCAGCATCAAATCCTCACCAGTCGCCGGATTCCTGCCTTTTCGTTCATCTTTCTGCTTTACACAGAATTTACCGAATCCGCTGATCAATACATCCTCACCGGATGCCAAAGTGCTTTTCATGATTCCAAGAAGTGTTTCGACTGTTTCTGAGGATTGTTTCTTTGAGAGTCCGTTTTTGATACTGATTGCTTCGATGATCTGAGCTTTGGTGAGCGTCATGATGGATCTCCTTCGTATATAAGCTTGTAATTCAATATTCAGTTAACATTCTGAATGTCAAGAATTATTTGAAAAACTTAGCCTTTTCTTACAGTTTTTTAAAATCGGCTTGTTGCCCGCTCCCCTTTGGGCTAAGCCTAAATCGTTTTTTAGATGAATTCAGTCTGAGGCATATCTAATGCAGACCTCGTCATTCACCAGATAAAAATGACCGTAGACCGTTATATACGGCGGGATTTCAAAAAAATTGGACATCCGGTCGGTCTGGGTGTCCAAATATCATTGCCTGATATTGAGCGGAAAAGCTGCAATTGATTCATCGGCAGTTTTGGCAGGAGCTGTTTAAAGAAAAAAAGTTAAGTCATCTTCGGCTATCAAAATTGTCATAAAATGAGATCGACTTATTAAGGTCTTGGCTATGCCAATGCTTTTTCAGTATCTCGAAATATTCATTAATCTTGTGAAGCAGCGATCCGGCCTTGCACAGATCCCCTGAATCACCGGCGACCTCAATCTGATAGGCAACCGCTTGCAAATCTGTGGCCCCAAAGTTGTTTGACGCGCTCTTAATTGTGCTGGCTTGGTCGCTGACTGTAGATGCGTCTTTGTTACCCAAAGCTTTTTTAATAACAGCAACCCGATGCTGGACGTCCTGATAGAAAGTGTTCATAATCTCTTCAGCAAGCTCTTGATCGGCCATCATCTTGTCAAGCAGGGTAGGTTTATCGAAAAGATCTTCTTTTGGATCTGTTTTTCTGGCTTTTGCGTCTTGCGGTGATAAATCAGCTTCAGCAACAATTCTTTTGCGAGGCACTTCGCGCAAGGCTGCTGCTTTAGTAACAGACAATGTTTTTTGTGATGACCTCATAAATTTCAGCCCCTAGGTTTATCTCGGCATTTTTTGCAAAAAACTTTAATCATAAACTGTTAATTTATAGCTACAATTGACATCCAACCGCATCTATCCTATACCTAAATTGAGCGGTTTTTTACTCGAGCTGCACCTGTTTCTTGCCCATCAAGGCCTCGGTAAGCCTTTTTGCTAAAAAATCGCTCAACTTAGGCTGTACTCTTGACCTAAAAAAACGTTTTCATTCAGGAGTGAGCCACTCCGGTGTTTTAAGCGTTTGCAACCGGGTGGTCAGCACCCGGTTTTAGACGGACAATTACCATTATTGGAGGTAGATCATGACGGATGGGGTAGTCAATAATTTCGGTACGGACATGCGTATGAGTATAGAGATAGGCGACCAGTTACAGATCGAAGTCAAAGGAATTCCGTCACGCTATCAAACTACTTTCATCGGGATGGAGTTAAACGAATATTTCATTATAAAAGAACCGGTTTTTCCACACGAATTACGTGTTAGCGGCATTAAACATAAACTTTTTCCAGGAAACGAAATCACTGTTCGATATATATATAAAGGTTCTGTTTTTGGATTCCAAACCAAACTGATTGAAGCCATTTTTACTCCTAAAAGATTGCTGCTCATAGAGTATCCAAAAGCAATTGAAAAGCACAATCTGCGTTCCACGCAAAGGATCGACTGTTACCTTCCCGCTATAACCAAAATCAAGAATAAAGAGACACCAGGGATTATTTTAGACATAAACAAAAAAGGATGTCGTTATATGATCAAAGCCGCAGAGAACAGGAAGCTGCCGGTTGTTCAGAAGGATGATCAAATCGCCTTGCGATGTCATTTTCCCGGGAATCAGGATGAACAGATGGTTTCAGGAAAAGTAAAAAATATTAAAAGGGATAGTCAGGAGATGATCCTGGGAATCGAGTTCCTAGAAATGACGGTCGAACTTCACAACATAATCGAGCAGTATATCTCTACTGTTAAATAAAGCCATGCAGATTCTGTATGGTGTCGACGCCTGCAAGCAGCAGGCGGAACCTATTCGTTTGACAGCCTTTTTCGGAGAGTATTTCGCTGGTGGTTAAAGATTAAATCGATCAGTATTTTTTGCTGGCTTTTTTCGATGTCGGTGAACTGAAGAGCAAAATTAATGCGGTTGGTTGCAGGTTGTTTCCCCAGCCTTCTTACCCGCGCCTCATCAACATGCACTCTAACAGCTTCATCTTTAAATGGAAAGAAAATTTCAATATTCCTTAGCTTACTCCCGACTGTAAAAACGGGAGTGTTTGGATATTCCAGATCGAGATTGACAGGCATAACAAGGGCTCCTCCCTGGCTAATGTCAATAACATTCATTTCCAGCCTGCCCAAGCCTATGTTAATATATATTTTCGTGCCCAGAGGAGGTGCCATTCTGAAATTGCTCCTTCTCTGTACGCGCTTTATGACTTCCGGAAAGCGTATGCATATTTGGCCGCCTATAGTCGCTTTGCCGGTTGTTTTGAAAGTATAAACCAGATTATCATGGCCAACAAATTCGAAGTGAATGCGACAGTTATCATCATTAGCGACAGCTTTCGTAAAACCCTCGGGATGATCGATAAGAAAATAGGGGGTCTTCTTTTTAAAGTAGGTGCCGGTAACGACGGTTAAGCGTTCATACTGCCGGCCCATCACGTACATCTTAACCAGTGTCTTATCATTTTGCAGCTGTTTGAAAACATCGAACCTACGTTTATGTCGTATTATTTCAGCTTCTTCCATAGTTTAACATTTCGATATGCTAAGTTTCGATGAATTTACAAAAGACCACTCATTAGGTGTTTTGTAGGTTTGCATTTCGTTTGAGCTACATAATGTTTACCAGCTTGTTAAAACACTAAACATCAAATACAAAATCCTCTGGGGATATATATCGGCAAACCCTGCAAAAAACTAAAGTTTTAGTATAACACAAATTATTTTGTATCAAAAGAGAGGATGTTCTCGATTTAAGCGGCGCAGCCGCAGGTTATAAAAGCGCTTGGCGATTTTATAACTTGAAAAATAGTATAAAAGAGAATAATATCATTTACCTAAATTCGGGGATTGAATTTTGCTCCACCCTAATTGAACGCACATAAGGGAACTTTTGTGCCATCGAGTTAAGATAATGCCGGTATATGAATACAAAGCGCTGACGCAAAAGGGCAAGACAACTTCCGGGATCATTGACGCTGAAAGTCCCATAATTGCCCGCCAAAAGATTCGCGCGTTAAAGACTTTTCCGGTCGCTGTTAAGGAAGTTCATGATTCCCCCACAAAAAAAGAATCCCGCACGCTTTCATTTGCGCGCCACTTTCAGC
Source organism: Candidatus Desulfatibia sp. (assembly GCF_036446775.1). Classification (NCBI taxonomy): domain Bacteria; kingdom Pseudomonadati; phylum Thermodesulfobacteriota; class Desulfobacteria; order Desulfobacterales; genus Candidatus Desulfatibia; species Candidatus Desulfatibia sp. The sequence goes on along the minus strand of NZ_JAZFTO010000141.1, from coordinate 17,618 downwards.
GCGTTACACCGTCTGAAGTTGCCATGCTGACCCGACAACTGGCGACCTTAATATCTGCCGGCTTCCCGCTGGTACCGGCTATCGATATTTTGATTTCGCAAACCCGATCGAATGCATTTAAAAGACAACTGGCCAAGATCAAAGATTCCATTGTGGAGGGCAACAGCTTTGCACGGTCATTATCTTTATATCCAAGATCTTTTTCCGAACTTTATGTAAACATGGTGCACGCCGGTGAATCTTCAGGCACTCTTGAAATCGTTCTGGAAAGACTGGCGGACATCACCGAAGGACAGCAGGCCTTAAAACAACGCATACGTTCCGCGCTGGCCTATCCGGTTTTGATGACCTTTATTGGAACAGTGGTTCTTTTTCTGCTGCTGACTTTTATCGTCCCCAGCATAACCTCAATTTTTACAGACATGGGCCAAGCCCTCCCGGCTCCCACGATTTTTTTGATTAATACGAGCGCTTTTTTCAAAAAGTACTGGTGGCTTATTTTGGCCCTGGGTGCCGCAATGCTGATCGCTCTGCGCAGCATTGTAAATACGTCAAAGGGACGTTACCTGCTTGATAAAAGCATGCTGTTATTGCCGGGATCTGGTCTTTTGGTCAAAAAATTAGCAGTGGCTCGTTTTGCTCGAACCCTCGGCTCACTGCTTGAAAACGGCGTTTCCATGTTGACCGCGCTTGAAATTGTAAAAAATATCGTGGGGAACCAGCTAATCGCCAACGTCATCGAAGACGCTGCCAAAGAAGTCGAAAAAGGACAAGACCTGGGCACGGCGCTGGCGGAAAGCAAGATCTTTCCTGATATTTCCATCCAGATGATCATAGTCGGAGAACAAAGCGGGAGGCTGGAAAGCATGTTGAATAAAATCGCCGACGTGTTTGAGGGTGAAGTAGAATCCAGCGTCATGAGCATGACGTCGCTAATCGAACCGCTTATGATTCTGATTATGGGCATTGCTGTAGGTTTTATCGTCCTTTCAATATGTCTTCCGATATTTGAAATGAACCAGCTTGTAATGTAATTTAAAATGGAGCAAGAATGAATACTCGAACTATAAAAAAATTAAATGAAAGCTCAGGATTTACCCTGATTGAGATCATGGTTGTCATTGTAATCTTGGGGATACTTGCCGGACTTTTGGTACCTCGGATAATTGGACGGCCCGAGGAGGCCAAACGGCTTAAAGCAAAGATCCAGATTGAAGGCCTGGAAACGGCACTGATGTTATACAAGCTTGACAACGGCAATTACCCGGATATCGAACAGGGACTGCAGGCGCTTATTGAAGAACCGGAAACCGGACAACCCGCCAGGAAATGGCGCAAAGGCGGATATCTTGAAAAAAGAAAGGTTCCCCTCGATCCCTGGGGCAACGAATTTGTCTATCTATCTCCCGGTGTGCACGGCGATTACGACATTATATCATACGGTGCCGACGGCGTTCCCAGCGGCGAAGACAAGAATCAGGATATTAATAGCTGGGAAATCGAATAGTTTCCAATTACCTTCCCAAACACATCTATGGGTTATTTTAAACAAAACATCGGTTTCACCCTCATTGAGCTTATTGTTGTCATCTCTTTAATCAGTTTAATCCTCTTTATCGCCATACCACGATTTCAGAGTACTGTTTTTACAGATAACACCAAGAAGACATCACGCTGGATCATAGGCAAAGTGCAGTCTTTAAAAACGCGGGCGGTCCGCGATCAAAATCTTTACATTCTAAACGTCGATATGGATTCCAACAGCATGTGGGTGACCCACGCGTCTATGACGGAAGATGAGCTTCAAAATGCGTCTCAAAATACTTATCAGCTGCCGGGTGACGTAAGGGTGCTGGAAGTCGAATATCCCCATGACAACAAAATTGAAGGGGGCCGCGCTGATATTTATTTCTATGCAAAAGGATACTCTGATATGGCCATTATTCATATTGAAAACAGCGACAGCGAGCAATTCTCCTTTCGAATTGAACCTTTTCTGCAGCAGGTAAAAATGTTCCCGGGCTATGTGGGGTTCGAAGATTGAAAAAATTGCAAGCGGATGGCGGTTTTACGCTGCTGGAAATTATGGTGTCCATTTCCATAATCGCCCTTGTGCTTGTAAGTGTATATAGGCTGCATGCCCAGACCATTTCCATGAATCAGTCTAGCAGGTTCTATACAACGGCACCCCTGCTGGCACAAAACAAGCTGGCGGAACTTGAAATCAAACCTTTGGATGAACTTGCAGACGATGCCGGAAACTTCGGGGATGAATTTCCGGGTTACAGCTGGAAGGTTACCATAAACGATGTTGAGTCCGAAACCCTGGGGAATACCGCTGAAGATCTTAAAAAAATCGATATCATTGTATCTTTTAACCAGGACGAATTTACCTACGATTTGAGAACATACCGGTTTTTTACGGAGTAAGGAATTGTAAAGTATCATGCAACCCGTCGAAGATTCCGCTGAAAGCGGGGCAACCCGCAACCCGCCGAAGATCCCGCTGAAAGCGGGGCAACCCGCAACCCATATCCAACTCCCAGCCTCCGGTTTCACCCTGCTGGAAATTATGATAGCGATTTTTATTTTCGCCGTCATTGTTACCACCATTTTTGCTTCCTATCGTACCGTGTTTTCCAATGCCGATATTATAAATAAAGATATTACTTCTTATGAAATGGCCCGTAACTCTCTCAACCGCATGATTATCGACCTGCAGTCCATTCATCTGGCCCTGCCGCCGGATTACGCGCCCCCGGATTTTGACGATCCGCCGGACCCTTTCCGCATTGTGGGCGAAGCTACCAATATCAAGGGCAGCGATTTTCCCTGGCTCAGATTTACTTCCCTGGCGCATCTGCCTTTAGGGAAAAGCAGATCCGGCGGCATCGTCGAAATCGTCTATTATGTTCAAGGGACAGATGATGCCGGTTTTGTCCTAAAACGCGCCGACAACTCGTACCCCTTTCAGGATTTTGAAGAAAAAGCGAGCGACCCGGTATTGTGCGAAGACGTAAAAGCACTGACCATCAAATATTTAGATCAGGAAGGTGAGGAATACGATGTGTGGGACTCCGATGACGAGACCTACGAGTATGCAACCCCCGCAGCCGTCAAAATAAAATTAGAACTGGAGACCGGATCAGGCTCCGTGCTGTTTGAAACCATGGTAACACTGCCGGTCATGAGGGAGAAATTAAAATAAGGAAATGTATGGCGGGAAAAATTATTGCCAATGAGCGCGGAATAGCACTGCTGGTGACATTGGCCGTCACCGCGATCCTAATTGTGGCTTCCCTGGAAATGAACCGCAGAATGCGTACGGCGGTTTTTTCCGCGGCCGCAGCCCGGGACCGTATAACCCTGTTGCAGATGGCATCCGCCGGTATACATGCCGCCCAAGCGATACTGGTTCAGGATAAAAACAATTCCGATTCAGACTCGCTGCAGGAGGACTGGGCCGATCCCGATAAAATCAGCGTTGTTTTGCAGGATATGCCCCTAAAAGAGGGGACCGTCAAAGTCGCCATCAGCGACGAGCTGGGCAAAATTCAGGCCAACAGCCTGGTTAAATTCCCTCAAGGCCGTGATTTTAATGAGCCCCAAAGGTTGCTGTGGGACCGTTTTCTAAGAAGTTTTGTGGCCGGCAACGAGGACCTGGAAGAAACCGAACCGGAGACTATCATCAACTCGCTCAAAGACTGGCTGGACAGCGGAGATGACGAGGCCATTACAGGATTGAGCGGAGCCGAATCGGACTATTACCGGGATCTTGACCCGCCCTATGCCTGCCGCAACGGCCCCCTGCCCCATATCAGCGAACTGGCGCTTGTGAATGGTATGACACCGGAACTCTTTGAGGGCAGCGGGCAGATCCCGGGGATCTCAAGTTATACAACCGTCTACGGCATGACTGCTGCCGCCGGCAGTGCCTTTACTTATGAAGGCAAAATAAATATCAATACCGCCGACCTTCCGGTCCTTGCGGCTTTGCTGCCGTTCGGAGAAGAAGGTCTGGCAGAAGCAATATATGAATACCGGCAGGAGGTTTCTGATGAAGTATACATCCATGATCTTGCAAAACCGAATTGGTACAAGGATGTACCCGGACTCAGTGATGTTAAAATCGATCCCGACCTGATTACAACCTCCAGCGATATTTTTCGAATTGAGTCGGTTGCCAAACTAAACAAGATGAAAATGACAATTACAGCTGTGATAAAAAGGGAAAAAAGCGCCCAGACAGGGAAATGGGGCTGCAAGGTCTTGCACTGGCAGGCAGAATAAAATATAAGGGAAGTGATATTTGTGTCTTTGTGCCTTTGTGGCAAATATTTGTTGGTTCCGGCTCGTCCGGGTTAGGAATTAAATGAAACGAAAGATCCTCGGGCTCGATATTAGGGATGCTTCCGTATCTGCGGTTCTGCTGGCATGCAGTAACAAAAGGACTGAGATCGAAGCCCATCAATATGTTGCCATATCGGAACCGGAAGACTTTGAAAGCGGTTTAGCCGCTGCGCTGGAAACCATTATAGAAAAAATAGATGTAAGCGGTGCTGTTTGTGTGGCCTCTTTTCCTGCGGATCGGATATCTTACCGAAATATTCAAGTCCCATTCAAAAAAGAGAATAAGATCAGACAGATTCTACCCTATGAACTTGAGCCGGCGCTGCCGTTTGCAGTCGATGAATTGATCATCGATTTTCATAGCTTAACATTTGCGGATCAGGCTGACCATACCGACCTCATAGCCGCAGCTGTTGAAAAGGCCGAGCTGCAATTATACTTAGACACCCTGGCATCACTTAATATTGAACCCGAAATTGTTACTGCCGGCGGTTATCCGGCCGCCCTTCGTCTGACCCGACTTGCCGGCAGCCCTGAAAACTTTCTGTTCCTCGACATCGATAACCGCAAAGGTTCCATATTCGCCGTCGTGTCTGGTGAAATTTGTCTGATTCGTTCTTTTCCGATACATTACGATCCTTCTTTATCAGCCGCTGAAACACTTGCAATTAAAATAAGGAATACGTGCTCTGCCTTGGAAGAAATCATTGGTCTGGATTTTCAACCGGCCGGTTTGTTTGTTACCGGATGCGTCTTGGACGATCCGGAGTTTGATCGGCATCTGGCGCAAAAACTTAAAATCTCCGTCAAGCAGACAGATTTTACAAACATGGACGATATTACGCTCCGTTATCATTCCGGACAAGCCTGGGACCCGCGCCAAATGGACAATGCCCTGGCACTGGCTTTAATGGAAGCCGCCAGGCTCAGCGGTTTAAATTTCCGCAGAGGCCCTTTTGCCGCCCAAAGATTCTGGGCTGAACATAAAAAAGACTGGCTTAAAACAGGGCTGTTGGCAGCGCTGGTTCTGGCAATAGTCTTTTTTAATGTTGTGATCGATTCATATTTTATGGGAAAAAATCTGGATCAGCTGAACCGCCAAATCACTAAGGTTTTGACTTCGACCTTCCCGGATATCAAAAAAATCGTCGATCCGTACCAGCAGATGCAGGTCAAAATCAAAGCATTAAAAACAACCACAGCATTGTCGGAGGAAAGCGGCAAAAATATCCGCGCCATTGATATATTAAACGATATCAGCAGGCTTATTCCAAAAGAAACAGACGTTAACCTGACAAGACTTGTCATCGGATCGGAAAGCGTAATGATTTCCGGAGACACGGACACATTCAATGCCGTGGATGACATCAAAAGCCGGCTGGAACAAGCTGCCTTTTTCAAAAAGATTACCATAACCTCGGCTAACATCGACAAGGCCGAAAGCCGTGTACGCTTCAAACTAAAGGTGCATTTATAATGACAAAAAATCTGACCCGGCGAGAAAAATACTCATTATATGCGGTCTCAGGAATTATCTGTGTGTTTATTATCATGCAGTTTATCGTATTTCCTGCTTTCGGCAAGCGCCGGCGTCTGGAAAGAATCCTCCTGGTTAAAACGAAAATACTTCAAGAGATGATCGCCCTTAAATCCGAGTACGATGCTGTCATGCGCAGAACCGATCGGTCTAAAGTACATTTTGAAAACAGAGAAAAGGACTTTACACTATTTTCTTTCCTGGATAAACTCTCAGGCAAAGCCGGAATAAAGGATCGTATAACGTATATGAAGCCTTCGACTACGGTTCAGAAAAACAGCCCGTACAAGACTTCGCGGGTTGAAATGAAACTTCGAGGCCTAACGCTGCAGCAGCTGACGGTTTATCTGCATATGGTCGAAACTTCAAAAAACATGGTAAACGTCAAAAGGCTTTCGATTTCAAAAGGCGGCAAACAAGAAGGTTTCATAGACGCTGTATTACAGGTTGAAACATCTGAAATATAAACGGGTTAAGCGGTTCAGGGTTCAAGGTTCAAGGTTTTGCAATGCCAACATCCCAACTTAAAAGGTGTTAAAGAGAATCCAGCAACACTTATCCGTGCATCCAATGGGTGATTGTTGTAACCGTCTCGAAACAGAACGCTATGAGCTGTGACTCAATGTTTTTAAAACCCTGAACGTTGAACGGGGAACCCGGAACCGTTCAGTTTAGTTATAAATTATTCGTTTATGTCATTTGAAAAACTGATACTGGATGCTGGATAAAATAATGAAGCCATACTATACGATAATTAATATTTTGCTGATTACAGCGGCCGTATATTTCAGCGTCAAAGCGTTTTATAAGCTGGGATCCGTTCAGCTTGATCCAGCGCATCTTTCCCAAGCTGATTTCAAAGAGTCGTCCTCCTCCGAGATAGAATCCCTGCGGCCCCTGTCTGCTTACGACCCCATCATTGAGCGTAATCTGTTCAACACCAAAAGCGGTGCCGAACGGCAACCTGAACCGGTCGTTTTCGAAAACCTGCAGCCGACGTCCCTCAACCTGAAGCTGCTGGGAACCGTCACGGGCGACCAGGACAAAGCCTTTGCCGTCATCCAGAACTCGCAGGAGCGGCAACAGCAGCTTTACCGCATCGGGGATACCATTCAGAAAGCCACCTTGAAAATGATCTTAAGAGAAAAGGTTGTACTGCATGTCGGCGGCAAAGATGAAATTCTGGAGATTGAAAAGATTGAAACTAAAAAAACACGCCGTTCTTCAAGAAGATCCGGCGCAACAGATTCTCGTAACATTACCGTCAAACGCTCCAAAATTGAAGACTCTGTTAAAAACGTCAACAAGCTAATGCAGCAAGCCCGGGTAAGGCCCCATTTTACAAACGGCAAAGCGGACGGCCTCAGCTTAACAGGGATCAAACCAAACTCCATTTTTCATGACATGGGACTGAAAAGCGGGGATATCATCACAAGTGTCAACGGCAAAACTATAGAATCCGTGGAAGATGTTCTAATGTTTTATCAAAGTTTGCAGTCATCGGAAAGCGTAAATCTAAAATTAAAACGCCGCGGCCGAATGAAAACCATTGACTATAATATCGAATAATTGCAAATATTAGTACTGATATGAAATCACGCGGCATGCATTCAAAAATCATCCTATGCTCGTTTGTCTGTTTTTTTCTGGTGCTCTCAGCTCTCACGGCAATGAATGCAAGCGCCCAGAATGCAAGAGAAACCAGTGTAACCGAACGATTCGTCTCCATAGATTTCAACAATGTCGATATTAATGTCTTTATTAAATTCATCAGTGAATTGACCACCAAGAATTTTGTTGTCGATCAACGCGTAAAAGGCAAGGTAACCATAATTTCGCCTGCCAAAATTTCCATCAAAGAGGCTTACAAAGTCTTTGAGTCTGTTCTGGAAGTCCATGGTTTTACCACCGTAAAAGCCGGAGAGATCATCAAAATCGTTCCATCGCCGGATGCACGCTCTAAAAATATTGAAACCCGACTGAAAGAAGAGGCCGATTCACCGGAAGACAAGGTTGTCACCCAGCTGATACCTCTAAAATACGCCAGCCCTGAGGAAATCAAAAGACTTTTTGCACCGCTCATTTCCAAAAACAGCGTCATCCTGGCCTATCCGCCTACCAACATGCTGATCGTCACGGATGTATATTCGAACATAAAGCGCTTACTTCTCATCCTGAGTGCCATCGATGTTTCCGGAATGGGGCAGGAACTCTCTGTTATTCCTTTAGAATATGCCAACGCCAATGAATTTATAAAAATTCTGAATTCTATTTTTCAGACCAAACGCAAACCCAGGGCGAAAGAGTTCGGAACCTCTGTTCAGTTCGTGGCCGACGAGCGCACCAACGCTATCATCGTGCTGGCCAGCGAAGTCGAAACCGCAAGAATTAAAAAACTGATACAAATGCTGGACAAAGAAACACCACGGGGCAAAGAAAAAATTCGCGTCTATTATCTGGAAAATGCCAAGGCCGAAGACCTGGCCAAAGTCCTGCAGTCCCTGTCGGCCAAAACCGGCCCGGCCGCCAAAGGCAAAAAAGCCCCGCTGATTTCGCAAAAAGTTAAAATAACGGCCGATAAAGCCACCAACAGTCTGATCATCGTGGGGAATAAGGATGATTATCTGATACTGGAAGATATCATTAAGAAGCTGGATATCCGCCGCAGAATGGTCTATATCGAAAGCCTTATCATGGAAGTTAATGTGGACAAGGATTTTAGACTTGGTGTCCAATGGCTTGCCGGAGGAAAGACTAAAATCGGCGGTAAAGACGCGGCCTTCGGGGGCGGATTTAGACCTGAAGTCAGCATGATACCGGCACCGTTGACGGCCCTGCCGTCTCTTTCAGGGTTTTCCATGGGCGTATTCACCGATACGATAAACATTGGCAATATCGTCTTTCCCAATCTTGCCGCCATTGTGCAGGCGTATAAAAAAGACAAAGACGTACATTTTCTCTCGACACCCCAGATTCTAACTACCGACAATGAGGAAGCCACCATCACGGTCGGCAAAAATGTCCCTTTTCAAACCCGATCAGCAGCCGATGCCGGAACGGCAACTTACAGTTCTTATGAATACAGGGATGTCGGCATCACCTTGAGGATTACGCCTCAAATCAGCAAGGACCGGCTGGTTCGCCTCAATATTTTTCAAGAAGTAACCAAGTTAGATGAACTTGCCACCACTTCAGCCGACCGTCCCACCACATTAAAGCGCACCATCAAAACCACCGTGATTGTAAAAGATAAAAGCACGGTCGTCATCGGCGGGTTGATCGACGACAGCTTTACCAAAACAACATATAAGACTCCCTGCCTGGGAGATATTCCGCTGTTCGGCATGTTGTTTAGATCCGTGTCCAAAGCCAGCGAGAAGACCAACCTTTATGTGTTTCTGACACCGCATGTCATCGAAAATTCTGCTGAAGCGGAAGAAATATACAAAGACAGAAAAGAGCAAATGGATCTTATTGAAGAAGGCAAAATCAAAATGTACAAATGGGGTTGGGATAAATTTGATACCCAGGAATAATTCTGTAATGCAAACAAAACTATCAGAAATACTTATAAATACTATCGGCGTTCCGGAAAAAGACATCAATGAAGCTCAAAGGGTGAATGCTGATGGGAACGGCCGCATTGGAGAAACACTCGTTGCTCAAAACATTATCACCGAAACCCAGCTCCTAAAAGCGTTGAGCCTCCAGTATGACATCCCTTTATGGCTCGAGCTTCCTTTAGATAATTTTGGAATAGACTTTACACAGCAAATACCAATACAATTCTTAAAAAAATACACCATGGTTCCATTGATCAGCGACCGGCCTGCCGCCGCCGACAGCCGGGAGGCCGTCGAAAACCGGCATACGGTTGTAGCCGTAAACGATCCGGCCTGCATTCATCCCCTCGATGATCTGATCCGGATTCTGAAACTAAAAACTTTTAAAATAGTCCTTTCAACAAAGCAAGCGATTCTCTCTGCCATTAACACTTCATATGATCTGGGCCGGGATTCGGCCGAACAGCTGGTACAGGACATGCAAGAAAACGGCAACTCCATTATTAGTGAAATTGAAGATACGGCCGATCTTCTGGACGACATCAGCGATGCACCGATCATCAAGCTTGTTAACCACATTATTTCCCAATCCATAAAAGCACGTGCCAGTGATATTCATATCGAATCCTATCAGGACAGTTTTAAAGTTCGCTATCGGATCGACGGCATTCTTTATGATTTGCTGTCCCCTCCCAAATGGATTCAGCCTACGCTGATTTCGAGGGTCAAAGTCATGGCCAAAATGAACATCGCCGAAAAACGGCTGCCCCAGGACGGGCGCTTCGACGTCAAAGTCGGGGATCAGGATATCGATGTCCGGGTTTCCACCGTTCCGGCATCGTTTGGGGAACGCGTCGTACTCAGGCTCCTTAATAAAACAGGTTCGATGCTTAAACTCGCGGACCTCGGTCTGGCGGCCGATAAGCTTGACCTGATAGAAGACCTGGTCAGATCCCCCAATGGCATCATCCTGGTGACAGGGCCCACCGGCAGCGGCAAGACTACCACCCTTTATGCAATCTTGTCTTCCATCAATACCCCCGAAATTAACATTATCACCATCGAAGATCCGATCGAGTACCAGATCAAAGGGATCAGCCAGATACAGATCAACCCCAAGATAGATCTAACGTTTGCCAGAGGTCTCAGATCGATCGTCAGGCAGGATCCGGATGTAATCCTGGTCGGTGAAATACGGGACCAGGAAACAGCGGAAATCGCCGTACAGTCGGCATTGACCGGTCATCTTGTCTTTTCTACCTTGCACACCAACGATTCCGCCAGTGCCATTACCCGCCTGGTGGATATCGGCGTCGAACCTTTTTTAATTTCATCGGCCGTTTTGGCCGTTGCGGCCCAAAGACTTATCCGCGTGCTCTGCACGGATTGCAAGCGGCCCTACACGCCCGATGATACAACCTTGAAAAGCTTCGGGATCCCTCCGGATCAACTCCCGGGGGCTGTCTTCCACAAAGCCAACGGTTGTGAAAACTGTTTCCATACCGGCTACTGGGGACGGACCGCTATTATTGAAATTATGCCTTTGGTCTCCAGTTTAAAAAGTCTTATCCTGCAGACCTTTGATTCCAACCGGATAAAAAGTGAAGCCTTAAAACTAAATATGATCACTCTGCGGCAGGACGGCATTCAGAAGGTCTTAAGCGGCATAACCACAATTGAAGAGGTTTTAAGAGTTACCCAAAAATAAAACTGGATGCTGGTTTCTGGTTGCTCGATACTGGTTTATAAAATAATTTACCCTATTATGCGTAATATACGAGTTCGTAATATATTCTTCCCTGACCATTTCGTTACATTCTTTTTGGTATTTTTTCTTTTTTTCCCCTCTTCTCAATCTTATGCCGGCCCCGATTCCCAAGCTGACATTAAACCCTTTCTGGTCATAGATGCGGACAAACAATTTGAGTTTGCCGAACACTATTTTTCAAACCAGGAACATGCAAGCGCTATCAGCGAATACAAGCGGTTTATCTATTTTTTCCCTGAAGATGATAGGATAGAAACAGCCATGTTCAGAATCGGTATGGCGCATTTCAAAAGCAAGCGTTTCCAGCAGGCCGTCAATGCTTTCAAGACCTTGATCGAAAAATACGACCGGACCGATCTTAGTATAAGATCATATCTGATGATCAGTGAAAGCTACGTAAAGTTGAACGCTTTTGATGCCGCCATTATTAACCTTCACAATCTGATTACCATAACCGGCGATGAAAACATACAAGACGAAGCCTATTACAGGATAGGCTGGCTTTATATTGAAATGGCATCTTGGGGAAAAGCAAAAAATTATTTTTCAAAAATAAGCGCGCCGAACAAAGACAGGTACAGGCTTAAAAGACTGACAGCTGATCTGGATAAGAAAAAATTAATTCCACAAAAGAATCCCAGACTGGCAGGGTTTTTATCCATCATTCCGGGGGCGGGATTTCTATACACTGAAAGATACCAGGATGCCCGGATAGCCTTTTTGCTTAACGGCGTCCTGATGTACGCCGCCTATGAGGCTTTCGATAATGACAACCATGCCCTGGGCGGCATCATCACTTTGGTTGAATTAGGCTTTTACGCCGGAAATATCTACGGTGCCGTCTCCAGCGCCCATAAATACAATCGAACCAAAACCGGTCAGTTTATCAAAAAATTAATGGAAAACCATAAGGTTAATTTTTCAGCCGGTTTTAGCACCAAAGGTTTTTGCGTTGCACTTCGGTTGCCCTTTTAAACGGGCGAATAGTGAACCCCATTGACACACAGTACTTATTAACTTATATTTTTTTATAGGTTTCACAATCCTATCATGCAGTCTTTAGTTAAAGGTGATCATATGGCCATAGTTCAATCGGCCGGGATAACCGATGTCGGCAAAAAGCGAAAAGGCAACGAAGATGCTTTCTTTTTTAGTGATGCCATGCGTTTTTATGTGGTAGCCGACGGAATGGGGGGGCACAAAGCCGGTGAAGTCGCCAGTCAAATGGTGGTAGAGGCCCTGCAAGAACACATGCAAAAAGCCAAAGGGGAAAGCAAAACAGATGATATGACTTCTGTTGACGGCAAGCTTTCCAAAGAGGCCAACTATCTTGTGGCCGGCATCCATAAGACCAATCAAGCGGTTCACCAGCACTCCCAAAGCTCCACGGCCTACCAGGGCATGGGTTCCACCGTGTCGGCCGTCTATTTAACCGGCGAAACTCTGATTGTATCCAACGTGGGTGACAGCCCGATCTATTTGATTCGGGAAGGGGCCGTTGAGACTATTTCCGTTCTGCACACCTGGGCGGCCGAACATGCAGCCATAGCTCCCGCAGGATCAAAACCGCTGGGGAAGCAGTTTCAGCATATGCTTACCCAGGCAATGGCTGTTGACGAAATAGTAAAGCCCGATACTCGCGAAATTCCGATGCTCAAAGGTGATATCGTGGTTATCTGCTCAGATGGGTTAAGTGATAATGTTTCTCCGGAGGAAATTCGTGACATTGTGCTTAAAGAACAACCTCATCAAGCCTGTCAGACCCTGGTAGATTTGTCCAATAAAATTCGAGGACACGATAATATTACCGTTATCGTTCTTAAAATTATGGCGTTAACTGCCGACGACCTGGAACTTGATTTGGAAGAAAACGGAATTGAATCAGCTAAAGATTTACCTCCGCCAAAATCAAAAATAGCCGTCGAGTACGACACAGAGGACGGTTCTTATCAGAGCTTCGTTCAAAGCATAAACCTCGACAGAGTGCTAATCGAAACCGGAGAATCTTTCGCCGTCGGACAGGATGTTTCCATGAGCTTTTCTTTTGGTGAAGAACAGACCCATCTCATGCTCAACGGTAAGGTTGCCGGCCGTAGCCCCCATGGAATTGAAGTACAATTCGAACAATTATCCCCACAGAACCAGGAAATGATAAAATCTATTATGGAGAAGCTGTAAACCGTATAGTTAAATTTGAATTCCCCGCTGCTTGTTGAAGCGAAGCGTAGATCCCGCTTATTCGGGGCAGCTCGGGATGAATTCAAATGAAAGATAAAATCGTAACACGATTTTATTAGCGGAGAAACCGTTTGAAATTTATTTTCCTGGAGTCCTTCTTCGGAGGTTCACATCGAAACTTTGCCGAAGGTTTGATCTCGCATTCAAAATATGAAATTGATCTATATACGCTGCCGGCCCGTTTCTGGAAGTGGCGCATGCGCGGGGCGGCATTATATTTTGTCAAAAAAATCCCCCCCCTTGAAAATTATGACGGCTTAATTGCTACCGACCTTATGAGCCTGTCGGATTTAAAGTCGCTTTGCAGCCCGTCCTGCCCGCCGTCACTGGTTTATTTTCACGAAAACCAGCTCACCTATCCACTGGCACCCGGAGAGGCCCGCGACTTTCAATTCGGTTTCACCGATATCACAACCGCCCTGGCTGCAGATCGAGTTCTTTTTAATTCTCAAACCCATTTTGATGCTTTTTTCTCCAGCCTGCCCGGTTTTTTGACCATGATGCCGGAATATCAACCCAAATGGGTGGTTGACGCTATCCGTCAAAAAGCCGGCGTACTCTATCCGGGGTGTCAATTTCCTGCTAAACAAAGCGCCTTGCCCGGCTTTCCGCTGCAAAAGGATACGCCGCCCCTGATTATCTGGAATCACCGCTGGGAGTTTGATAAGAACCCGGCCGACTTTTTTGACGCTCTGGATGCGATTCTCGAGCAAAATCTGGATTTTCGCCTGGTGCTCTTAGGGGAAAATTTTCAGATGGTTCCCAAAGAATTTATTGCCGCACGGCAGCGCTACGGGCACCGGGTTGTGCATTACGGCCATGAAGCTTCCCGGGAAAAATACCTTGAATGGCTGCGCCTGGGTTCAATTGTGATCAGTACCGCCAAACAGGAAAATTTCGGCATCTCGGTGGTGGAAGCGGTTCGTTACGGTTGTATCCCCCTTCTGCCTAACCGGCTGTCTTATCCGGAAATCATTCCACGGGATTATCATGCAGACGTTCTCTATCAAGACCAGGCGGATTTGGTTGATAAACTTGCCTTGCTGATATCGAATTATGCCCGTTTTGAGACTTTGCGTCAAAACCTTGCAGAAGCCATGGAACGTTTTGCCTGGCAAAATCTTATCGATCAATATGATGACGAGTTAGAAAAGCTAACCCGTTTCCATCCATAAAGGGCTATTTTCCCGATGAGCGGCGTTCTCTCTCCGAGGCGGAGGCCGCGGGTTTCCGCGCTCCTGTCCCGCCTATATTTGGCGGGGCGACCTACTTAAAGTACGCCTTCCTGTCCCGCTTTGCGGGGGGGGCGGAAACGGAACGTATTTTTGAGAATCGCTATAATTGTTCCAAATAGCTAAAGTTTTAATAATAAATTCCGATAATAAATATAGGGAGAATTAACATAGAGAGGATAGAGAAATGCATTTAGTAGTTGGGGAAATAAAACATACCGCCAATAAGTCGTCTAAGAAAAGCAGCGCTGCTCCGGATGGCAAACCGGTACGCTCCAAGGAAAGACGCAAAAGCAAACATGATCGCCGCAAAAGCGTAAGAGATGGGGTTTTTGTATCATTTTCTTTTAAAAATGATCGGCGTGTTCGGCGTGATCGAAGACAAGTTCATTAAAATCGAGTTACGATTTTATGCGTCTGAGGCGAATTGATATTGAATTTCTTAGACAGGATAACAGGCCCGCCCTGGCCTCCGGCTCGTAGAGCCTACGCCTCGGAGAGCGCGACTCGTTCGTATATATTGATCGAGCCTATACATTATTTCAAACTTAACTTTTTGAGTATATAGTATTGGTGATCGGTCTGGGCCAGGGATAAACAAGATTATTTTTTTCGCATGCCTTGATATTGAACAAAAATCCTCATTTCTGGATGGACACTACCTAATTGTATATAAAAATTAAAGATTTATTGCAAGATGCCGATATACTTATTAAAGGCCTCTTGGATTATCTGTATTGACTTGCTAAGGAGAAAAGACATGGTACTGGGTGCAATTGTGGGTGTGACACTTCTTTTTTATGTCTTTGTAGCAACTTGCCTTTATCTAACGCCCGAAATACAGGAATTACCGGGTTGTGAAGAAGAGGGTTCCAAAAGTTCGGAGCTGAATTCGTGACTTTTTACGAAGCCGTCAAATTTCAATTACTCCGTTTTTTAATTCCTCGATAAAGGCCGTATCGGCTGGTGCAAAATCAAATTGGTCGAGCTCGTGTGCAAATACCCACCTGATTTCTTCATGATCCAGTAATTTGAAATCACCTGTGTTCCAGGAAGTTCTAAAGGCCATCAATTCTATTGTGCCAAATTCGTAAGTATGTACATTAGAACCGAGATGTTCTTCTACGGTAACATCGATATCAAACTCTTCCTTTAGTTCGCGCTTTAAACACTCTTCCGGTGTTTCATGCGGTTCAACTTTACCACCGGGTAGTTCCCACAAATTAGGCAGCCTTGCCGTTGGTTTTCGTTTAGCTATAAGTAGCATTCCATCATTAACGAATATTGCTGCAGTTACTTTGATCATGCTCCTCTCCACTTAGTAATAGTTCTGTTTTTTCATATCATAAATATATAAGTTGTCAAGAATATTAAATATATTTACATTCTGCCGCAGGTTAAGTCTTGACAAATGTTTTTATGTTTGTGAGTATACAGCGTTCTTCCTAAAATAATGGATTTGTACGATAACTAAACGATATATGAGGTTATATATTATGAAATGGTTTCTTTACGCCGTCAGTTTGCTTTGGATTTCAGCTGGGTGTTGCATAATTCTTTATACAAGGGAAACAAGAAACGTTATGGAACGTTTTCTACTACAGATTGATCGAAGGATCCTTTCTATCTTGGCGTTTATAGTGGGCATATTGTTTATATTTGCTGCACCCGCAAGTAGTAATCCATGGTTTATAAGATTCCTCGGATTCATGGGTGTTGCTAAAGGAGTGTTTATATTTTTTAATCCTAAAAACTTATACGATCGGATTAACAACTGGCAGTTAAATTCAATATCAGATCAAACCCGCAGATTATGGGGTATTATTGTGCTGGTTCTTGGGGCGGCCGTACTGTCCTGGATTCTATAAACGCATTTTTACATATTCTTTGGCGTGACTGACAGCCTCTGTGATTTCTTTTGATTGGGGCAGTAACGCTTCTATTCTTTCAATTATATTATGGCTTTGAACAACCTGAACTGTAGGGACAAAATTAAGATCATAAACCCAGCCTATTTGAAGAAGTTTAAAATCGTTTAAGGTTTTCATATCTTTCATGGAAGCCATAGTTTGCCTTTGAAGCGCTTCAATAAACTCGTTTGAATATTCCGGTTCGTCCGGCAGGTCAAGCATAAAAATATTGTTCTGCCGATTGTTTTTTTCATGGAAAAATTCTAAGAATACTTTCCAGATATCAAGCTTGTCCGCGTCACGAATAAGGCGGATAAAATGAAGCGTTCTCTCATTCTCACCAGAAGGAAGCTTCAAGGAATTATGATAATTAACAGCCTTGATGATTAACTCCTTTTCAGCTTTTAAACATATTGAAAGTACCTTATGCGCGGCCATCTCCCGCAGACCGAGTCTGGCATGGTTCGCTGAGATCATGTCATTATAAGTGCCATATTCTTTAAATTGCTTAAATCTTCCAAGGTCATGCAACAGGGCTATAGTTTCAGCGATTATTAAATCATGCTTTGACATGTCCAGCTTTCTGCCGATCATGACAATATTCTCACATACCCGCATTGTATGCCCTTTTTTGACATTTAACGCCAAGTTGTCGTCATAATCATCAGTATAAAAAGCGGAAACATAATCGGCAAACCATTTTTTTAAGTTTTTGAGGTCATTTTTGTTCATAAATATTTTTTCCAAGGTCTCGGGGCATCTTTATATCAAAGACATAAGTGCGTCAAATAAAAATACTTAAGAGAAGATACCCAAAATAAAAAAGCCGCTTGTGATCAGGCGAGCCATACGTTCAAATAATCAACCGTCTGATCATTAGCATTGAAGAAGATCATCCCAGCGTCTCAGCCAAAACAAAGGCACGACCAGCATGGCAGCAAAAGATGATCCGCAGAATCAGAAAGCTGAGGTCGGACGGATATACTTACCCTGAAATTGCACAAATATTCAACGATGAGG
>NZ_JAZFTO010000140.1:0-2201 GCF_036446775.1 Candidatus Desulfatibia sp. | reverse complement strand
ACATTATTGTATTTTTCCTGTTTTTCAGTCCCGTGAAGCCAGAAATCAATTTCCTCTATTATCAAGTTAATTTCCTTTAGATTATTTTCTCCATATTTCTCGGCGATATGAGGGGTGATGGGAATAGTTAATTCTTCCATTTCCCTTTCCATGACCACAATATTGTAGTTGCCGGCTTTTATTTGCTGTAATAACCATGATAGCCTTTCTAAAGGAAGTCTCTTCTTGTGAATTAACTCCCTGACTTCTTCTATTAGCGTTCCTATTTGTTTTTTTGCGTTTTCGTCCTGGGTCGCATCAATCAGGGTGTTTACCTCGGCATCTATCGCACCGGTATCATAAGATACCAGCTCTCCGGTAAGCTTTTCGTAATCCTTAAATAACAGCGTGGATTTTGTGTACTCATCTCGGAAAGAATATTTAACAGCCATTTTTCTGAAGATCTTGCCAAGCACATTGTAAACATCAAAAACTTCAGACATAGTGGACACGTTTTTCTTTCCCCTCGTGGAGGCTGTTTTTCTGGTTACGGTTGTTTTCCTTTTTATATTTTCGAATTTTTCAGCAACATCAACAAAATCCTTATCGTTTTTGAATTCTTTCATAAAAGACTCAAGACTTTTACAAATGTTATATATACAACCGTTAATCTGATCATATTTGTCGGGCATGTTTTCATACGATTGGAAAGGCGAAAAAACAGAATCAACAGTTCTGAAATATTTGAAACCTTTAAAGTTCTTATTGCCCATTTTAAAACCGTTAAGAAATTCTTCAAATGAGATACGCTTCTTTTTGAAATGATTTATGCTTTCCTGGAGATCAGGCATTATGGTTTTTTCCGCATTTAGAGGGTTTCGGAAATGGTCTTCGATTATTTCAATTTCATATAGGATATTTGGAACCAAAAAAACGAATTCACTGTAAACCGCATCAATTGACTTGCTGATTTCCCTGAGGTTAGGCCCAAGCTTTGCCTCGTAATGTTTGCCGACTATGTCTTCCAAGTCTTTTCTTACCTTCCTAAGTGTATTTTCTGTTTCGACGAGTTTTACTATCTGATCGTCAACAGATACTTCGGCTAGTAATTCGCTTGAGTTGTATTCCTTTACTTGATCGTAAATACCCGAGACCATGCCTTTATTATTTTCCAAAAGACGGATTATCCTCTCTTTTTCCTGTTCTTCATCTGAATTGTTATCTAGGGTGAGTTTACAATTTGGGATTCGCTTGATAATCAAATCGTATTGCCTATTCAGAAAGTCAATTGCTTCTTTTAGAATGTTAAGTCTATGGGGGACAATCATTGCTAAACTCCAAGAAAACCGTAACTGCAGTTCTTCACGAGGGCATGGCGTACTTGTTATAACTATATATTAATACACCTTGACTTAAGCTTGAAGTAAAGTTGAGTAGCAAGTAGTATTCTTTCTTTAATTAGAAATCAACATATCCTCGGAAGCATATCGCCGGTGGGCGGTTCGATTAAGCGGTTGCCGATAAAGGCGGTCTTCATCTCGACTACGCCGGGTTCAACACCGCCGGTCTTACCGCTAACCCGGCCGATTATCGCGGCGTCCTTTCCCGCCTTGTGATTACGCATGGCATCCAGTACCTTCTCCGCCGATTCTTCGGGCACGAAGGCAACCAGCTTGCCTTCGTTTGCTATCTGAAGGACATCCAGCCCCAAAATCTCGCATATCGAGCGCACGCTTTCGTTAACCGGTATCGCCTTTTCGTC
Organism: Candidatus Desulfatibia sp.; assembly: GCF_036446775.1. Lineage (NCBI taxonomy): Bacteria > Pseudomonadati > Thermodesulfobacteriota > Desulfobacteria > Desulfobacterales > Candidatus Desulfatibia > Candidatus Desulfatibia sp. Next base: position 460 of record NZ_JAZFTO010000140.1, on the reverse strand, counting down.
TATCAATATCCCTTTTTTCGACGAGGCCGCTATCTCCGTCAACGTCGCCGCCAGCCCCCCGCGCGTCGGATCGCGCAACATATGGATATCCGGGCAGACTGCCAGCATATCCTTAACAAGACCGTTCAGCGGCTGGCTGTCCGATTCGACCGTCGTTTTGAAATCGAGTCCCTTGCGTTTGGTCAGTACCGCCGCGCCGTGGTCGCCTATCGTGCCGGATAAAATTATCGCGTCGCCTTCCGTTACCCGTTGCGCGCCTATCTCGACGCCTTCCGGCACGAACCCGATTCCGGTTGTATTGATAAAAAGTTTGTCCGCCCCGCCGCGCGCCACTACCTTCGTATCGCCCGTAACGATCTTGACGCCGCACGCGCGCGCCGCCTCGCCCATGCTGTCGGCTATTCTTTTAAGGTCGTCGATTAAAAAACCTTCTTCGATAATGAAGCCCGCCGAGATATAG